>DATKAT010000001.1:0-4189 GCA_035514675.1 Acidobacteriota bacterium
CAGTCGAACGCGCTTGTCAGCGCCGGCCCACTGGAGAGATCGAGCGAATACCGTCTTGTCCTGAAGCTCAACGTCGTTGACTCGGGTGATGACGTCTCCCGGGAGCAGCCCGGCCGCCGCCGCCGGGCTCTTGGCAATCACCGAGTGAATTCGAATCTCGGCGGCTTCCGGATCGAGCATGACGCCTAGCCAACCCGCTCGCTGTTGATCCCCCTGCCGAATAATTCCGCCGGCCGACCGCTGCAGGATCTGAATCGGAACAATGCGGTAAGAGCGAATCTTTTGTTCGAAGACGGACTTGCCGGCGTCGGTTACGAAGCCGACGAATCGTCCCCCGGGATCGAACACCAGGCTGCCCGGCGAGGCGAACTCTCTCGATTCGCTTTCGTGCCCGCAGGTCCGCAATTCCCTTTCCGGCAGCAGGGGGTGATCTGAGACTCGGACGACATGCAGCGTGGAGGCGCCCCAGCCCAACCCGTCGGGCGCCACAAAGCGCAAACGGCCCTGCCGCAATGAATGCCCCAGCACCGCTTCGCGGTTGGCCGCCACTCCCGACTGCAACACCGCCAGAGAAATCCGTTCGTCCAGGCCCACCAGCTTGGCGCTGAATCGTTTTCCGTCCTCCAGTTCAACCAGAAATCGACTTCCCGGAAGGCGCATCTTCGGCCACTTGGTGCCAACGTACGACAGGATGAATCCACGGGAATCGAAGACCACGCCGTTGAATTCGTGTATCTCCAAAACTCGAACTTCCGGTATGAATCTCCCCTCATGAAGGATGCCCGCGGATTCATGCTTGAGAAGCACTTTGACGATGGACCGCTTCGGGATGCCTTCAAGAGGGTCTCCGGCGTGCAGAGCGCCGAATGAAAGGCAAGCGGTCAGAAGCGCCGCCCGCAACCGCAAGGGCGCAAGCATATTAGTGGCTTGCATTTTGAAGGTAAACTTCCTCATGAAGCTCCGTACGACGAACCTCGATCACTGATGGAAGGCGGAGGATGTAGCCCTCGCCGTCAGGTGGATCGAGTACGACATCCAGATACATCTGGTTCGGACTCTCGTGTGCATCCACACTTCGAATCTGAAAGTACGGGCCTGCGCTGTCGTCAGGGCGACCATCACGGGAAGCCCAGAAGAACCCGCCGGACAGCGCGAGGAGGACGCTTACGGCGATCAGCGGGCGAAGCGCCCTGCGCCGGAAACGCAATTGCCGATTCAGGTCTTCCATAACGGAGTCCTGAAAGCCGGCGGGGGTTCGAACGGCTTCGGACAGTTCCCGAGTCCAATCCTGAAGCTTCAGCAGATCGCTGCAAAAGTCCTGGCAGGAACCGCAGTCCTGCAAATGTCGCCGAATCTCGCCCAGGTTTTGCGACAACAAGTCTTCCGTCAACGACTTTTGAACGTCCCGGCAGTTCATAACAGCTCCGCCAGTTTTCCCCTCAGCAAGAGCTTGGCTCTGTGAATGCGCGACTTGACGGTGCCCAAGGAGATGTTCAGCACCTGAGCCGTCTCTTCGTACGAAAGTTCGTGGGCCTCTTTGAGAATAAATGCCAGTCGATACTTCTCCGGAAGGGAATCGATCGCCGTCTGCAGTTTCTGGCGTCTTTCATTTCGATCGAATTCCTTTCCCGGACAGTGACGGGTATCGGGCAGCGGAAGCGGCCTCTCCTCGCGGTTAAAGAGCCCGATGACATTGGAAAAGAAAAATTGCCCGCGCCTTTGCCGACGGCGGATTTCATCAATGGCCAGATTCGTCGCAATCCGGTACAGCCAAGTAGAAAATTGATACTGGCCCTTGTATCTGTGGGCATTTTTGAAGACCCGAATGAAGGCCTCCTGACATAAGTCGATCGATCGATCGTAGTCTCGAAGGATCCCGTGCAAGTAGTTTGTCAGCCGATCCTGATATCGGGTCATCAGCAGGGCGAATGCCTGTTCATCTCCCTCCAGATAGGAGGAAACGAGGGCATTGTCCCCAATGCCCGAAACGTCCTCAAGAATCGCCGCTTTTTGCATCCTGTCCTTCATTCTAAACGAATTCGCCCGGAAATGGTTCCAAAATAGCGGCCCCAATCAGCATTCGCCGCGCCGTTACGAGCCGCCCTTCACTTCGCCTCGTACCAGGACCTGCCGATTCCGACGTCGACCTGAAGCGGCACATCGAGTCGGACGACCCCTTCCATTTCCTCGACCACCATTTCCCGGACCGCCTTCGCCTCCCTCTCGGCGACTTCGAAAACCAGCTCATCGTGGACCTGCAGGACCAGCTTGCTCCGACGGCTTTCTTTCTCCAGGCGGTCGAAAATAGCCACCATGGCCTTCTTGATCAGGTCAGCGGAAGTTCCCTGGATGGGGGCGTTGATCGCCGTTCGCTTTGCAAACTCCCGCAGGTTCCAGTTTTTGCTTCGGACCTCCGGAATGTGCCGGATCCGGCCGAAAAGGGTGACCACATACCCCTTTTCTTGGACGAATTGGAGCGTCTGATCGATCCAACGCTGCACCCCCTGATAGCGCTGAAAGTATTCATTGATAAACGTCTGCGCTTCCGTCCGGTCGATCTTCAGACTCTTCGCGAGCCCGAATGCGCTCAATCCGTACATGATTCCAAAATTGATGATCTTGGCCCGCCGCCTCAATTCCTGTGGATCGAGCCCGCTGGCTTCCCCGAACACCTCCCGCGCGGTGCGTTGATGGATGTCCTCGCCTCTGCGAAAACTTTCCGTCAAGACCGGGTCCCCCGACAGGTGCGCCATTACGCGCAACTCAATTTGAGAGTAGTCGGCAGCCAGGATTTGAAAGCCCGGGCGGGCCACGAAGGCGCGTCGGATCCTTCTTCCAAGCTCTCCTCGAATCGGAACGTTCTGCAGGTTCGGATTGCTGGAGGAAAGTCGTCCGGTCGCGGTCACCATCTGATTGAAGGACGTGTGAATACGGCCTGTGGAGGGATGTACGAGCTTGGGCAATGCGTCCAAGTAAGTGTTTTTCAGCTTAGTCAGCTCGCGGTAGTCGAGGATTTTCTGGGCAATCTCATGTTCCACGGCAAGCTCCTCCAATACCTCCACGCCGGTCGAATAGTGACCCGCCTTCCCTGTCCTTCTTGAGGTCGGCAGCCGCAGCCGTTCAAAAAGGACTTCTGCAAGCTGCTTGGGCGAGTTCAAATTGAATTCTTCACCGGCAAGCGCAAAGATCGCTTCCCTCAGTCGCTCGAGCTGACCCTCGAATTCCGCCGACATTTCCTGGAGAATGCCCGCATCTACCTGGACGCCCGTCACCTCCATGTCGGCCAAAACCTCGACGAGCGGGATTTCGATCTCCCGGCAGAGCTCGGCGAGTCCTGTCGCCTCCAATTCGGGCTCCAGTTTCTCGAACAGCCGCAGCGTGACGTCTGCTCGCTCCGTAAGTTGGTGCGGGGAAGTCTCCTCAAAGAGGCTCTTCCGGGGCGGGGTCTCCCGAAAGCGGTACTGCAGGCGCTCCAGCGCCAGATGCTCCAGCGAAAAGTTGCTGCTGTGCGGCGACAGCAGGTAGGCCGTCAGCATGGTGTCAGATGGATCGCCGGCCAGGCGGCGGCCCCGGCGTCGCCCCCACGAGAGCAGCGGCTTCAAGTCGTGAAATACCGGTCGACCGTCGCCGAGCAGCAAGTCGAATATCGTGTCTCCCGCCCCTCGCACCGCCTCCGATGCGGCGTACCATCCCTGACCGCGACTCGTGCAGACGGCGAGCGCCTCAGGCTCCGCTTCCGTCTGGCCGCCGGGCGTATACTTGACGGCTATCGAGTAGCAGCACCCTTTCAGGCTCTCCAGGCGTCGGATCAATTCTTCGGCGGTTTGAACCTCTTCGTACGACGTCTCTTCGAAGGCTCGCTCGGCGGCGAGAAACTCCTCCAGCAGACTGTTGAAGCCCAGCCTGGCGAATAAAGCGGCGGCGGCCTCCGAATCCGGTTCGGAGAGCCGCAACTGGTCCAGATCGAGCTTGATCGGCAGGTTGCGATGGATTGACAGCAAGTCCCGGCTCTGCATGATTAACGCCTCGTTTTCCATGAGGCTTTCACGATAGCTCTTTCGAGCCACTGCGCTGCGCCGCTCCAGCAGGTTTTCCAGGGAACCGAACTCGCGGATCAGGCTTTTGGCTCCTACGGCCCCAATTCCCGGCGCTCCCGGGATGTTGTCGGAACTGTCTCCCACCAGGCTCA
>DATKAT010000002.1:0-4153 GCA_035514675.1 Acidobacteriota bacterium
TTGTTATTGTTGTAACTCGGGATTCCGACCACGATGTCCGCCTTGTTCAGGCGCTCCACCATCAGCAAAGTCTGATCGTTGAGTACGGAATTCTCCAGGATGTGGTGAATGCTTTTTCGCGTAGCCATTGCCTTCAGGTTAGCGGGACGATGGACGGGGTGCCAGCGACGGGGCGGCGTTCTTCGTTCTTCGTTCCATTTTCAAGGATCTGAGTTTTGCGTTTTTGTCAAGGTTTGGCTGTAAGCTTGTGCCGCACCCTGACGGGCGCTCTCGATTGTTTGGGGGGCTTGTACCCAGCCCTGACGGACTGGGCTAACCCGCATTTCTCACACGGGTCCGTCGCGAGGCGGCGGAGAGCGGGGCGAGTACAAGGCGCGCGACGAAGGCCCGCGCAGTCGTACTCGTGCAGTACGTCGAGCAGGCCGAGGAGCGGCAACGCAGTAGACGCGCCGCTATTCGGCGCCGCAGTAGGAGCCGTGTGAGAAATGCGGGCTAAAGACTGGCGGCCTTCCGGCCTGAACGAAGAACGAAGAACGTCGAACGCAGAACGCCCCCCATGCCTCCTGCTGAACGCTGCAGCGCGGTTGTCGGAGCGACGCGCCCGCTTCGGGCGCGTTGAATTGCGGGGAACCGTCCGTCTGAACCCACGAAGCGCTCGCTGAACGCCTTCCGTCAACGGACCCCGCTGCGGGGCCCGTCGCTCCGACATCCGGCGGCCGCGCAGCGCAGTTTCCAAAATGCCATTCAACAGCGCCAAGAACGCAGAAGGCGGAACGCGGAACGAAGAAAGCGGAACGCTTAATAACTCCACGTGCGAATGCCGATGATTCCATGGTAGGCCAGGTAGATAGCCGCTATCAGAAGGGCTTGGCTGACGAACAGAGAATGGAGCCAGGCGGCGCGATTTCGGGGCCGCCGCGCCGCGCGAAGATTCTGAAACATTCCCAAAAGCGAAAAAAGGGCGAACAGCAGGGAGGACGCGAACAGTCCGAAGGACCAGACCGTGAAGGCGCTCAGCCGATCGATGGGATCGGCGGATGCGGCGAGATAAAGCAGGACGAAGACCGCCAGGCAGAGGACGGCCAGCAGCGGCAGCAGACGGGGACTCAGCGGCTCCTGCGGCGAGATGCGCCCCAGCAGTCGACGAGGAATCCAGATAAAAGAAAAAAGCAGACTGCTCGCCATCATCATCAGCACCACCGCTAGCAGAAAGGATTGCAGAATGAATCCCGCGCTGGAGATTCTGCGGTAGTTTCCTGTGAGGGCTTTACTGAATCCCTGAACGATCAACCCGTCGTCGCGGGACTCGATAAACGCGACGGTGGGCAGCGGGTCGTCGCTGCCGCGCATTCTTCTGTCCGTAACCGGGATCAGGTCGCGGGAAGGATTCCGGAGCCTGCGGACCCGAAGAATTCCGCCGGAAGGGTCGATTCGGACGACGTCGATCAACCGGGTCAGTGCCCGAGTGATTTCGGCTCTCGGCGTCATCTGCTGGTAGAAGCCCGCCAATCCCACGAGTCGTCGAGGCGGAATCTCCGGAGTGGGGGGAATGGGCGGGGCAAGATCCTTCGTCAGGAAGGCCCTGACCAGATCGCGGATTCTTTCAAACGCCTCACGGTCCGCGCTGTTGATCATAACGGCATAGCCGCGTCCCGTTCGCGGGAGATACGCGAACTCGGACAGGTAGCCGTCGATGGCGCCGCCGTGGCCGTGAAATACAAACTTTCGGGTAATGCTCGTGGAATTGCCCAGGCCATAGCCCACCTGCAAGCCGTTTCGGGCTGCCAGCGTTGTGGTCGGCGTCTCCATGCGGGCCAGCGAATCCGCGCTGAGGATTTTACGATCCCCCAGGGTTCCCTGGCCCAGAAACATTCGAACGAAATTGGCCATTTCGGCCGGGGACGAGTTCAGCGCCCCGGAAGGCCTGAACAGGATGTGGGAATCGGGGGTCGGCTGCTTCCAGCCGGGCCGAAAACCGGCTGCTAGCCGATCCCGGATCGGCGCAAGGGCGAAGCCGCTCCGCTCCATCCTTAGGGGATCCAGAATGCTTTCCCGGACGTACTCTTCAAAACCCTTGCCGGCACGCTTCTCTACGATGTATGCAGCCAAGGCGGGGCCAGAATTGGAGTAGGAATGGAAGGTGCCCGGCCGCCAGCGAACCGTGCGCGAATGCGGGTGAAAACGGAGCGCCGATAACAGGTCGAGATCGTCCGACGCCTGATGGGCGTATTCGGTCGGGTGCAGGTCGTCCAGACCGGCCGTATGTTCCAGCAAATGGACCAGCCGCACCGGGTCCGTGTCGGCCCAGGGGTTCGAAATCTCGACTTCCGGCGCCAATTGTCGAACTTCGTCCTCCAACCGAAGTCGTCCGGCTTCGACGAGTTGGAGAGCGGCAAGGCCGACCAGGCTATTGGAAATCGAGCCTTGGCGGAAGAAAGTGTCGGCGGTGACCGCCCGGTTCGAGTTGCGGTCCGCCTTGCCGATTCCGCCCACCCAGAGCGCGCGGTCCGCTTCGATCAGAGCGATGCCCAGTCCCGGCGTCCCCGTCTCCTCCAAGACTTCGGCCAGGTCGCGCTGGAGAGATTCGAGAGAGGGAGAGAGTGCGGGCTCGGCTGCCAACGGCCGTGAGGTCGAGGCGATGATAAACAGGATCCCGAGGCCCCGCAATAGGCACTGCACAGCCGTCGATCCGGAACTCAACGGCCGACGGCGGACTCGCGCAGGCAAGCGGCGTGCTGACGATCGCCGCGGTCCGGTCAGCGCCGACTCAACCCCGGTCCGTGGGGAGTCCGGCCGCACTCCATGCCTCCATCCCTCCAGTGAGGTTGTAGACGCCGGCAAATCCGGCTCTTTCCAGAATGCTTGCCGCGACTGTTGAGCGATATCCGGTTCGACAGACGACTGCCATCGGCTTGTCATTGCGAGGAATCTCCTCCAGTCGTTTGGGCAACTCGCCGCCCATAATGTGGAGGGAACCCGGGATATGCCCCGTTTTCCACTCCTCCCCGGTACGCACGTCGACCACGTCCCAGTTGCCGTTTGCCTGAAGGTTCCCCTGCAGCGTTTCGGCTGAGATCTGCGGCGTTTGCGCGATCGGCAGCCCCCCTTCCCTCCAGGATGCGAAGCCGCCTTTCAGCCACCCGCGCACATTGTCGAGCCCCACTCGAATCAGTGCTCTGGACGCCTGCTTCCAATGCGCCTGCTCGTCCAGGATCAACAGAATAGGCCGGTCGTAGGGCAGCACCCAGCTAGCCCAGACCGAAAGCTTTGGATCCAGACCGATTCCAAACGATCCGGGAATATGCCCCCCTCCGAAGGCCGACTGATCCCGGGTGTCCAGGACGACCGCGCCCGAGTCGATCTCCCTGCGGAATTGCTCCAGGCTCAGCTTTCGATTCCCGGGAAGCCCCTTCAACAGCGGCGGCCCCTCGGAATTGAGCTTTTTCATGCGCAGGTAGTACTCGGGAAACGGAGGAACCGCAGAGAGGATCTTTTGCACGAAGGCGTCCTGCTGCAAGCCCGGTTCAAGGTAGGGATTGGCGCTTCTTTCGTACCCCAGCGTGGAGAGGGGGCGCGCAGACATGCCGGCGCCGCACATCGAGCCGGCGCCGTGGCCGGGGTAGATCTCCAGGCCGTCAGGCAGCGGCGCCAGCCGATTGCGCGAGCTGTGGTACAGCGACGCGGCCAGCTTCGCTTTGGCTTCCTCGCCCAACAGATCCGGCCGGCCGAGCGAGCCGACAAAGAGGAAGTCGCCGCTGAGCATCAGCGCAGGAGTGTCCGAGGAGCGGCTCTCGTCGACAACCACAAAGGAAAGGTGCTCCGGCGTGTGCCCAGGCGTGTGGACCGCTTCGATCCGCACCGAGCCCAGCTGCAGCGACTCGCCGTCGCGCATGTCGCTGTGGGGAAATTTGACTTCATAGGTCTCCCCTTTGTCGTAGGCGGAAACCAGCAGCTCCGCGCCGGTCGCTTCGGCCAGTTCCCTGGCCCCCGAAGCGTAATCGGCGTGGATGTGGGTTTCCAGGACGTAGGCGATCCGCACGCCTTGCTTCTCAGCCTCATCCAGATAGATGTCGATGTCGCGGCGGGGATCGATCACCGCCGCTTTGCCGGCTCCGCCGCAACCCACCAGATACGAATAGTGTGAAAGGCCTTC
>DATKAT010000003.1:0-8978 GCA_035514675.1 Acidobacteriota bacterium
CTGCGCATATGGAAATAGAAAGCGTTCAGGTAGAGGCCCTCCGATGCGGTCGGATCGATTTCCAGCAATTTCCGCAAATGCGGTTCGGCCGATCTCCCCCTTCGTGAGGAAAGGTATATTTTGGCCAGGAAGCTGTGCGCGGTCCAGTTTTCGGGATTGTCTTCCAACACGCGTTGAAAAGTCAGGACGGCCTGCGGAATCTGACCGTTCTGCAGGAGCTGCCGGGCCTGGTTGTTCAGTTGCATCGAACGCTCGGTCCGGCTTCTGTCCGCCTCTCGATGCCGGTGCAGTTCCTGGTATCGGCTTAGAAATTCACGCGCTTTCCCCGCGTCTCCGGCTCGTCGATAAGCTTCGCCCAAATCGAAATAAATCCGGGTAGGGTCCGAGGAGGCGTCAGCCGCTTGCAGAAGGTTCTCGACGGCTTCGGAGGCACGTTCCAGACGAAGCAGAATCATTCCTTTCAGATGCAGGTACTCCGGATTTGACGGGTCCAGCTTCAAGGCCCCTTGAATCATTCGTTCCGCCGCTTCCGGGTTGTTTCCCCGCAAAGACGTATCGGCAAGGCCGAAAAAGCCTTCGTGGGAGTCGGGGTCATGCTGAACGACCTGCTCGAACTGCTCCAACGCCTCTTCAAGCTGTCCCATTCGCATCAGCGTATTGCCCAACAGGAGTCTCTTTTTCTGCATGGCCAGGGGCTCCACGGGTTCGTAATCTTGCAAGGCTTCCAGCACCCGGTCCAACCTCTGTTCTTTAAAATAAAGTTGAGCCAGAAGGAAGTTTTCCTCCGCGGTCGTCGAACCGAGGGCTCTGCGCTGCTCCAGAAACGCGGATGCCAACTGCGGATAGCCCAGCTCGTCGAGAAACCGACACATCGATAACGCAAGCGAAGCCTCGGCCCCCTCCGCCCTCGACAGAGCTTCCTCCACCTCGACTTCGGCATCTCGCGCGCGCCCCGCCCGAAGAAGCGCCCGTGCCGAATGAAAGTAAGCCTGCGGCGCCTCAGGTCGTCGCTTCTTGACTTCCGTCAGCGCCTCCAGGGCCCGATCGTATTCCCCTCTTTCAATCAGCTCGACGGCATCGCTCAGTCCCCCGCCGCCCTGTGCGCCAGAAACAACAACGAGAGACGGCAAAACGAAAATCAAAAGTAGCATTCGCATGGCGGTTTCGCATTATGATATCAAAGGGAGTCAGAACACAGCGCTTGGCGCCTGAAACCTGAAACCTGAAACCTGAAACCTGAAGCTTGAAAACTGAAACTTGAAACTCGCCAACTCCATCATCGTCAGCCTGCTTCTTCTAGCCGTCTGCGGCGCCGACTCGCTTCGGGCGCAGCCGCCGGTTCGCGTCGGCGCCGACCGCATCCTGGAAGAGCCGTTCGTCTCCTGGTTTCACGGCAAGCGCGTCGGCCTGATCACGAATCAGACCGGTCTCGATTCAGGCAGAGTTTCCACGATCGATGGCTTTCGAGCCTCCCAGGAAATTCAGCTGGTTGCCCTATTCGGTCCCGAGCACGGCCTTTCCGGAGCCGCCCAGGCGGGCGAACAGGTGGAGAGCCGAATGGACGTCTACAGCCTGTACGGAGAGCATCGGGCGCCTTCGCCGGAGATGCTCCGAAACGTCGACGTTCTGGTGTACGACATTCAGGACGTCGGCGTCCGCTTCTACACGTTCATATCGACGATGTTCGAATCGATGAAGGCGGCCGCCCGGCATGAAATTCCATTTGTCGTGCTGGACCGACCGAACCCGATCGGCGGAGACGCGGTGGCGGGCCCGGTGCTGGAAGAGGGATTTCAGTCCTTCGTCGGAGCCTTTTCGATTCCAGTCCGCTACGGCATGACTGCTGGCGAACTAGCCCGACTACTCAGGGAACAGGACCAAATCTCAGTCGACCTGAGGGTCGTGCCAATGGAAAACTGGCAACGAGGCGACTGGTACGATCGAACCGGACTCCTTTGGATTCCGCCCTCCCCGAACATGCCCACGCTGGAGACGGCGACCGTATATCCGGGAATGTGCTGGATCGAAGGCACCAACCTGTCGGAAGGCAGGGGAACCACGCGGCCGTTTGAGCTGATCGGAGCTCCCTGGATGGACGCCGCGGCGATTGCCGACAGTCTGAATCGTCAAGGGCTGCCCGGCGTTTTCTTTCGGCAGCAGGAGTTTACACCGACGTTTTCCAAGTTTGCGGGCGAGTCGGCGCATGGCGTCCAGATTCACGTCCTGGACCGCGACGCGTTCGATCCTTTTCGGACAGTCTTGGCGCTGCTGGCCGAAGTGCGGAGCCGACATGCGGACGAATTCGAGTTCCGCGCCGCCGCCTTCGACAGGCTGGCCGGAAATTCATGGGTCCGTCAGATGCTGACGTCGGGCGAATCCCCTGACCGCATCATCGAGCGTTGGGAGCCCGAATTAACAAGATTCAAATCCATCCGGATGAGGCACTTGATCTACCCTTGACTGAAATGGGTTCGCTGCCCATGGGACCGGGTCGGGCATGCTTCAAGACTCGGGCTCGGCGGGTCGCCTGGAGTATCGAGCGAGCATTTCGCTGAATTCGCGGGTGTAGCGGACGCTGTCCAGGTCCGAATGGATGTTGCGCAGCTCGTCTTCGATGATGGGAAGGTATTTGTCCGGCTCCATTTGCAAGGCTGTTTCCAGATGTCTGAGAGCCTCCGTGCGGTTTCCGTTCCGGGCGTACAGGATGCCGAGTCGAAAATGAGCGCGGGCGTTTTTCAGTCCGCCTTCGAGCGCCTTCAGGTAGTGATCCATGGAAGGACCGGGCTCTCCGAGCCGTTCCAGAACGACCGCCAGATGGAAGTGGCCGAGCGCGTGGTCGGGCTGCAGTCGAAGGGCCTCCTCCAGAGCCCTGCGACTTTCGGCGGGCTGGTCGTAATTAGCCAGAAGCGCTCCCAGATTCAGAAGCGAATCGAAGTCGTCCGGGTTGAATTCAACGGCCTTTTGAAAGGCCTGAGCGGCCTCTTGATCCTGGCCCAGGCTGAATAGGACATCGCCCAGATATCCCCACAGCTCCGCATCGGTGGGAGCTTCGATCAAGGCGCGCCGCAGCAACCGCGCAGCCTCGGCGTCGTCGCCTTTCCTTCTCGCAGCCATCGCCAACTGAAAAAGGCTGTCGGCGTCCTCCAGCGAAGTGCCCAGAATCCGTTTTCCGGCTGCCTCCGCGTCCCCTTCCTCCAAAAACAGGCGGCTCAGCTCTCGCGCCAGCCGAGGATCGTCAGGATTGATTCGTTCGGCTCTCAAGAGAGCGCCTTTCGCCTCTTCCTTCTCTCCCAGTTCGTTCAGCGCAATAGCCAGGAAGAAAAGCGCGTCGAGATCCTCAGGCGCATTTTGGAGGTACCGTTGGTAGTGGTCCACGGCTTCCTGAAGTCGGCCCGCCCTCTGTTGAGCCAGGGCGAGGTTAAAGTGGACGGGCGCCGCGCTCGGCTGTAAATCGATCACCTTCTGAAAGGCGTTTGCAGCCTCTGCAAACCTGCCTTCTTCAAAGAAAAGATGCCCTAGGGACTCCCAGATTTTGTCGTCTTCGGGCGCCAGTTTTACAGCCGTCTGCAGCCCTTCCAGGGCGGGCGTCACTCGCCCCAGCTCGTAATGAACCTGTGCCAGCAGATAGTGACTGCGGGCGGAATCCGGCTCCAGATCGCGGAGCTTTTCGGCATGGACCAACGCCTCTTGCAGCTTTCCCTGTCGCGTGCGGATCAGGACCAGGTTGAAGTGCGCGGCGGCAAATTGCGGATCGTGGGAAATCGCCTTTTCGAAATACTCCGCCTGCCGATCGGAAAACTCGAGATCGGTCCCGATCAGCTCTTCTCCCTTTTGAAACCATTCATAAGCTTTCGGGTCGACCGCATCCTGAGGAAGGGCAACCGCCAGCAGCGCCATTAACAGCCACATGGAGTTCCATTTTACGCGAAAAGCAACCAGATAGTGCTGGGAGGGCTGGGTGGTTTTGAGTTCTGAGTTCTAAGTTCTGCGTTCTGCGGGGGCAGGCCGATTGCAGCGATGCTGGCGCTGGAGGCGTGTACAGCTTTTCTGACTTTGGATTAGGATTGAGCGTTGGAACTTTTCCAGGAATCTGGAGTTCTGGCCTCGCCCGAACCATTGGTCGGGAATGAAGCCCACTACTCACACTCCCGCAAAAATTGGCGTGATCTATCGGCTAGCCCGCATTTTGCACGCGGGTCCTGATCAGGCGTCTGCGATTTTACTGTCGAGGGCGGACTCCCCTTCCACTTCGGACAGGTCTTCAAAGTGGGTGAGCTCCTTGAACTCCTTATGTCGGAGTTTAATTTCGGTAAAAGTCAATTCCCGCAATCTGTCCAGCGAGAATTTCTCCACGGTGAAGCTGGCCATGACGGAGCCGAAGACGATGGCCTGGCGCATGGCCCGATCGTCCACGCGCCCCGTTCCGGCCAGATAGCCCATGAAGCCTCCGGCGAAGGTGTCTCCTGCGCCGGTGGGATCGAATACGCTTTCCAGCGGGTAGGCGGGCGCGGCAAAGACGGTAACTTCCCCGCTGGCCCGCCTGCGAAACTGCAGAACGCCGTACTCGCCGCGCTTGACGACCAGCGTGTGGGGACCCCAGGAAAGGATTTTTCGGGCCGCCCGAACCAGGTTGGCTTCGCGGGCGAGTTGACGGGTCTCGCCGTCATTGATCAGGAGCACGTGGACGTGTTTGAGCGTCTGCTGCAGAGCCTGAAAGTGACCTTCGATCCAGTAGTTCATGGTGTCGCAGGCGACCAGGACGGGCCGATTGACCTGGGTGAGCACTTCACGCTGCAGGACGGGATCGATATTTCCCAGAAATACGTACTCGGTGTTCCGGTAACGATCCGGGATCCTAGGGTGGAAATCGGCAAATACGTTCAGTCGGGTTTCCAGCGTTTCCGCTTCGTTCAGATCGTAGCCATACCGGCCTTTCCAGAAAAAGGTTTCCCCGTCTGAGCTTTCCAGTCCTTCCAGATCGACCATGCGGGAACGGAGAAACTCCCGGTCTTCTTCACGAAAATCGGCCCCCACGCAGGCCACAAGCCGCACGTCGGTGAAAAAGCCGGCTGAGATGCTGAAATAGGTTGCCGATCCGCCCAGGACCTTGTCGGCCTCGCCGAAGGGCGTTTGAACGGAATCGTATGCAACCGATCCGACGACCAGAATGGACATGATTCGCTTAACTCCAGGCTACGAATTCAGATACTTGCCCACGATCAACTCCAGCCGCGCGGCCGTTTCCGGAGGGATCGCCTTTCGATCTGTGATGATGGCCGACTTCAGCGCTTCCTGGCAGCTGCAGGCGAATTCGGTCGGAAGAATGCGGACGGTGTCTCGAATCAGACGCTTCGCGTTTTCGCTGTTCTGGTTCAGGCACCCGATCAGCATCTCCACGGTCACGGCGTCGTGCGCTTCATGCCAGCAGTCGTAATCGGTGACCATGGCGATGGTCAGATAGCAGATTTCGGCTTCCCGGGCCAGCTTCGCCTCCTGCAGATTGGTCATTCCGATGACATCCATCCCCCAGCCTCGGTAGACATAAGATTCTGCGCGCGTCGAAAACGCCGGCCCCTCCATGCAGATGTAGGTCCCGCCTCTTCGCAATGAGATGTCGAGTGCTGCGGCGGCCTGTTCCACTGCGTCGGCCAAGCGCGAGCAGACGGGATCGGAGAAGCTGATATGCGCGACCAGGCCGTTTCCGAAAAATGTGGAGGCGCGTTGTCTGGTTCTGTCGAAGAACTGATCTGGAAGCACGAAATCAGTCGGTTTCAGATGCTCCCGGAGGGATCCCACGGCGCTGGCCGAAAGGATCTGTCTGACGCCGAGTTTCTTGAACCCGTAAATGTTGGCGCGGAAATTCAATTCGGTGGGAAGGAGTCGGTGGCCTTGTCCGTGACGCGCCAGAAAAGCGACTTTCCGGTTTTCGAGAACTCCGGTGACGTAGGCGTCGCTCGGGTCGCCGAAGGGCGTTTCCACGGCGACTTCACGACGATCCTTCAGGCCCGGCATATCATAAAGCCCGCTTCCGCCAATTATTCCAATTTCAGCAACGCTCATCATTCCGTGTGGCTCCTATACAGGCGATCCCAACCGTTCATTCCGCCCACTGCAACCGCTCGGCGGCGTAGCGACCATTCTTCTTCAGCAGTCTGCCGTACGGATGAACCGGATCGTGTTCGAAGATCAGCTCCCAGTTTTCTTCCACGGCCCGCGGGTAGATCTCCTTTCGAGTTTTGAGGGTGGTGAGCGGAAACAGGTCGTATCCCATCACGTAGGGCAGCGGCACGTGGGCCATGGTAGGGCACAGATCGGCCAGAAACAGAAGTTTCCGGCCCTCGGATTCGACGAACACCGATTGGTGGCCGAGCGTATGGCCGGGCGTGGAAATGCAGGTGACGCCCGGTACGATTTCCCAGTCCTGGTCGATGACGCGGAGTTTTCCGGCGGCTTCAATCGGACTCCAGTTGTGGGCGAAATAGGTGGCCCGGGTGCGTTCATTCGGAGCGGAGGCGTCCTGGTATTCCACCTTCCTGACCACGTACTCGGCCCCTGGAAAAGTCGGTACGACGTCCTCTCCGGCGACGAAAGTGTTGCCGCCGCAATGGTCGAAATGCAGGTGGGTGTTGACTACGATATCGATTTCTTCAGGATCGAGTCCGATCTTGGCCAGCTCTCGGACGAGATCGGCTGACACATCGATCGAATAGATCTCGATTTCCTTCGGGGAGTATTTGCGTCCGCATCCAGTGTCGACCAGTACGTTCACGTCGCCGGTGCGAATCAGCAGACAATTGAGGCCCAGCGGAATCCGGTTTCGGGCGTCCGGAGTGGCCACCCGCTCCCACAGGGGTTTGGGCACGACGCCAAACATGGCGCCGCCGTCCAGACGAAAGACCCCGGCTGAGAGGAGGTGGAGTTGAAAGCTTCCCCACTTCATTCGGCGCCGCCGCCTTGCTTCTTCTGGTTCAACTCGATGAGCACTCCGCCCGTGGAGTCCGGGTGAATGAAGGCGATCCAGCAATCGTCAGCGCCCTCGCGCGGCTCTTCATCGATCAGTCGGATGTTTTTCGATTTCAATGTTTCGAGGTGTCCCCGAATGTCGTCGACTTCCAGGGAGATGTGATGGAGCCCCTCTCCGCGCTTGTCGATGAACTTCGAGATAGCCGAATCTTCCTCCAGAGCCTCGACCAGCTCCAGCATGGAGTCGCCCACTCGCATCATCGCCACTTTCACCTTTTGATCCCGCACCGTTTCGATCGCATCGATCTCCAGTCCAAGAGTCTTGTAGAATTCCGACATGACAGCGATCGAGCGGGTCGCGATCGCCACGTGTGCGATCTTTTTAATCATGGCTCACTCCTCCTCCAAGCCTGCCGATTTTAGCAGGTTCTCCACCACGGTATAGGGATCGGTCCGGCGTTGTGAAAGCGCTGTCACGGCTGCAGTCAGCTCGGCTTCGGGCGTTGCCGAATCGATGCGCTCCATCATTCGGTCACGCAGCAGTTCCAGAATACTCGCCCTCAGCAGCCTGAGCCGACGCTCCTGAGAAGCTTGCGAGCCGCTTTGGAGAAACTCCTGAACGGAATCCACCGCTGCAGCCAGTTGGTCGATCCCTTCCCCTTTCACTGCGATCGTCCGGACGATAGGCGGAACCCATCCGTCTTCGCGGCTTCCGATGGACAGCAGCGCTTCCAGCTCCTTCTGCGTCCTCGAGGCGCTGTCTCGGTCGGCCTTATTGATCACCAGTACGTCTCCGATTTCCATCATGCCGGCCTTGATGGTCTGGATATCGTCCCCCATCCCAGGGACCAAGACCACGACGGTGACCTGCGCCGTCTTGACGATGTCGATTTCATCCTGCCCGGCCCCCACCGTCTCGATCAGGAGAATGTCGTAGCCGGCCGCGTCCAGGACGATCACTGCGTCGTGGACGGCCGCCGAAAGGCCTCCCATTCTGCCACGAGTGGCCATACTGCGAATAAAGACGCCGGAATCGGTCGCCAGCGACTTCATGCGAATCCGGTCTCCCAGCAGCGCTCCTCCGGAAAATGGAGAGGATGGGTCGACGGCGATGATGCCCACCAGTTTGTCCGACTTTCTATAGTGAAGCGCGAGCTGGTCGACCAGCGTGCTCTTGCCGGCGCCCGGACTCCCCGTGACGCCGACAATCATGGCGTTTCCAGCGTGGCGATAGAGTCTTTTCAGGAGCCGTTTGGTCTCCGGGCCGCTGTCGTTTTCCACGCGGCTGAGCGTTTGCGCAACCGCCCGCAGTTCCCGGGAGCGGATTCGCCGGATCAAACCCTGGGTCGGCATGGCATTGAACGATACCAGAATATGGGCGCTCGATCATCGAGCGCCGAACGTCCTGGACCGGTTGGCCAGGGGGGGGCAGGCGGGCGTCAAAAAGCCGCGGCACGGCGAGCTCGATTCGATTCACAGGTTCTTTCGACGGACTGCCCGCCAGGGTTGATTCCGAGTCGCCGTACGGCCGAAGCGCTGTCGGTTTAACCCGCATTTCTCACACTGCTTCTACTGCGGCGACGGATAACGACGCGCCTACCGCGTTGCCGCTCCTCGGCCTCCTCGACGTACTCCACGAGTACGACTGCGGGGGCCTTCGTCGCGCGCCTTGTATCCGCGCCGCTCTCCGTCGCCTCGCTACGAACCAGTGTTAGAAATGCGGGCTGAATGCTTCAGGATCATCCTTGCTATACTTTATGAACGGGCGCCCGACCCGTCCGCTTTTCCGTTTTTAGGCGTGAAAACGATCGCCCGGCAAGGCGCCGCGATGCTCGTTCAACGGATTCGACTCGGCGTCGGCTCGAAAGGAAGTCCCAGAGGATGCGGAAGAAACAACTGGCGATCAAACCATTGATTTTCGTGTCGGCCTTTTCCGTCGCCTGGTTCGCTCGTCCTGAAATCGTCTCCGGCGCTCAGACCGACGCGCGGGCCATTATCGACCGGGTGGATCGCCT
>DATKAT010000004.1:0-2888 GCA_035514675.1 Acidobacteriota bacterium
CGGCTCCGCCCAAATAGATCCCGGCCGCTACAAAGAGAGTGTCCGCCGGCACGATGAGGTAGTAAAAGATCGGGTCAATGAAGACGCGGCGCGGAAGCAACGTCACCACTACGTTGGAAAGCACAAAACCCGCAATCAGATAGCGATTCATTCCGAATGGATCTTCGCCGGTCGTGTGAATCAGAAAAGCGGTTGCGATGACCAATAGCCATCGGATCCAGATCACGCTTCGCCGTTTACGCTGCAGTTCGTCGTCCGGGGCTTTCTCCGGCGCGTTGAGCTTCAGGTTACCGAAATCGTTTGCTTTCATGCCCTTAACGCATCCTATAGGGCCTCGCGGATTAATTCGGTGAGCCCGCTCACCGAAGGTGCGATTTCGAATCGCGGCGCTTGATTCCGGAGGGATGCACAAGATCCCCCATGCCTCCAGCTGATCGGCGCGACGCGATTGTCGGAGCGACGCGGCCGCTTCGGACGCGGTGATGCCTTTTCGCGACGGCGGGCAGAGGCGGGTCTGGGCCGGCCGGGTCAGCCCGGAAGCGCATCGGCGGTGGCCTCCAACTCCCGCCAGGATCCGGTGTTCAGTTCTAGGCGCCAGATGCTGGAGGGATCCGCCCGGCTTACCTGCAGCGTCAGAAGAGCCGCGGGGACTTTGTGCGTGATGACTGCAACGCTTCCGTCGATGCTTCGCTCCAGGAGGTCGCCGAGGAACGACCTCGCTCGCGCCGCCACCTGCTGCAGAGTTTCTCCTTCAGGCGGCGAGCACTGCCAGGGATCCTTCTCCCACTCTGAGACGAGTTCCGGCCACTTCCGTTTGATCTCAGTCCGCAGGCGGCCCTCCCATAATCCCTGATGGATCTCCCTTAAACGGCGGTCCAGGCGGACGCGCAGGTTCGTCCTTTCCGCAAGTGCATTCGCCGTTTGCGCGGCTCGACGAAGATCGCTGCTGTGGATTTCCCGGATGCCCCGGTCGGCCAGTTCTTCCGCGATTGCATCGGCCTGCCGGCGGCCGAATTTCGAAAGGGGCGGATCGGACTGCCCCTGGACCCGCCCCTCGGCGTTCCAGGCGGATTCGCCGTGTCGAACCAGAATCAAACGCGTCAAGTCCGAACCTCATCGGCAGAGACGAGCATCGGCTCGTCCTCTTCGGCAGTCTCGATGCCGAACCGTTCCCGATAGGCGGGAATGGAAATCATCGGCGGGCGCTTTTGATCGTGGATCGCCCGCTCTTTCAGGCGATAGCTGTCGCCATTCCGCTGAATGATCTTCATGGTTCGATTGATTTCGGTCAGCAGGTTCACCTTCTGTCGCGATTCCAGATGATCGACAAACACCTGGATGATGGCGAAAGCCATGCGGCTCAACGCTTCCAGCGACTGGTTGTGATGGACCTTGCGGCCCAAATCCACCTGTGCGATTCCGGTGATTCCGAACCGCTCCACCAAAGCCAGGAGCAGACCGGTCTCGACGCCGTATCCGGAGTAAAACGGAAGCCTTTCGAGGGCCCTCCTTCGCCCGGCGTATTCGCCTGAAAGCGGCTGTATCAGGCCCGACAGCTCGGGGTAGAAGAGGTTGATCATCGGACGCGCCACGAGTTCGGTGACCCGTCCGCCTCCGGCCGCCTGCATGGACTCGGCCACCTTCAAGGGACGACGGTAGAATCCCTTGACATACTGGATCTTTTCATGGTGCACCAGCGGGCCGATCGTTCCGTACACGAACCGGGGGTCGATGTTGGAGATGTCGGTGTCGATCCAGGCCACCAGGTCTCCCTTTAAGACGAACAGACTCTTCCAGAGGCCTTCCCCCTTCCCCTTGTAAGTCCCCAGATCCGGGAGAATTTCACTGTGAATGTATACCGGCACTCCCAGGTCCCGCGCAATTTCCACCGTGCGGTCGGTCGAGCCTGAGTCGATCAACACCAACTCGTCAAGCAGCGGAAATTCTTCGACCAGACTCTTGCGCACCGTCTGGATCACTTTTCCAACCGTCTTTTCCTCGTTCAGGGCGGGCAATCCCAGCGAAATGGTCAGCCCTCGCCGCTCTTTGAGGCGGACTGTGCGCGCCAGATCCTCGAATTCGCGACTGTGAAAAGTATTCTCCCCAAACCACTTGTCGACGACCACATAAGTCGGCGTCACGGGCAGAAACTCTTCAGGGTTCCAGGACGAAAGCTGTCGAAGCGGCGCCGGCCCATGAGTCTTGACAATCGCTATCGGCGAAACCCCTTGGCGGCGAAGCTCGCGCGGAATCGTTCCGATGGTCCGCTCATCCCCGTCCGTACCGGGATCGGCTTCGGACGCGCCAATGACGATCAAGTCATGTCGCTCGGCTTGCTCGGAAATGGCAGCCAGCAGCTTCCCCTCCACTCTCAGCTCCTTTCCGATGCTGGGATTGCCCTGGCTCATTCTGGCCACTTCGCGGTAGACTCGCTGACTCGTAGGACTGGGATCGTCGTGCTCCGAATACAGCATCGTGATCTCGCCCTCGCCGGACGCCAGCGACAGCGCCAACTGCAGGGTCAACGGCGCTTCCTCGCTTCCCCTCAGCGGCATCAGGATCTTCTTCGGCTTGGCCGGGATCCTTCCCCTCAAGATGATGACGTGACACGGAAACCTCCCCAACACCTCGTCCAGTTGAACGGCCGAAAAAGAACGGTCCGGCTCGTCCCACGGCACCAGGAGCATGTGGGCCCCTTCCTTTGCAACCGTCTGCATCAGTTCGGACCATGGTTCGTGAACCACACGAATGCGGGGCTTGCGGTACAGATCCTTCGCTCCGAAGGCGTCCCGCAAGTTCCCCAGGAAACTGCGCAGCTCCTGAGCCTTCCCCGCTCCGGTGCTTAAAGAGGTTTCCTCCGGCACCACCACCATTCCGATCACCACCAG
>DATKAT010000005.1:0-4937 GCA_035514675.1 Acidobacteriota bacterium
GATCGATTACGGTCACGCTGTGACCTTTCGTCAACAATCGATCCACGAGATGAGAGCCGATGAAACCGTTTCCCCCTGTGACCAGCACCTTCATGATCGGTCTCCCTCCTGGCGATAGCCCCGGCGTAAAGATTTTCGGAAAGCCCACTGTAAGCTCAAAAGAAGGGTTGCTGAAAAGCTCAATTCAATCCTTCGGTAATCCTGTCTTCGAGAAGGGCCGGATTCTCGAGCCCGTGGATTTCACTCGATAACAAAGAGGAGTGCATTCAGGGCAGTCGACCTTGTGGAGTATTGTTAAAAAACCCCACAACGCGGCGCGCATAGTCATTGATACTCATCAACGGTGTCTCCATCTGAAATGCCGCACCTGGATCCGGATCGTCGATGAGCCTCTGAAGAATTTCGCGTAAGTTGCGAGTGCTTCCCATGGGGAAGAGAAGCCCGTTCTTGCCGTTGCTGATTAAATCTGTTACACCACCTACGTCGCTTGCGATAACTGGAGTTTTCGACTGAAGGGCATCCAACACGATAAGCGGACTGTTTTCGTGCCAGAGCGAAGGCAGCACGAAATAGTCGGTTTCGGCAAAGGCGGACGCCAGTTTGTCAGGCGGAAGCGGCCCTTTGAAACAGATGTGAGGGTTTTGATCCATCATCAGCTGAATTCGACGGACATAGTCGGGGTGGCCGTCAGTAGCTCCATAAACCGTCACGACCGCATCATGAGGCTCCTTCAGTCCGTTAAATGCTTCCAATAAAACGTGCAATCCTTTGTACGGCTGCAGGCGGCCGATGAACAGAAAACGTCTCTTTTCGGAGCGGGTGCGCCTGACTCTGCTCAACGGGCCCGACGGATCGACGCCGAAAGGAAGATAAGAGAGTTGATTTTCGGAAAATCCTCCCTGAAGATACATTCTTGTTGTGAAAAGAGTTGGCGCCAGGACCCTATCAATTTTCTTTCTCAGTCGGGATACGATCTCTAACCGCTTGTTCATGATTAGTAATTGCCTCAAGAACGGCTTCGCCAGTTGAATTGCAGTGTGCTTGCTTGCTGAATCGACGCGGCGGGCCCCTGCCAGGAGGATCGGATCAGGCAGTTTGTTCAACCAGTACGATCCGATCCGACCCAGGACGCGGTGCGAGAGAAAACAGCGAGTGCAAGCTTTCAAAGACTGTCCCTCTGAACAGGGGCTTCCATCCCAGCGAATCAGCGTGCCTCGCCGGCAAATCGAAAGAAAATCCGTGGCGATGTGGAAGACCGGCAGATCGCTAGACTTTGCAGCTTCAACTGCAGCGAGAGTGAGCAAATAAAAGTTCATCACAATAAACAGTTGCGGCTGTTCACTCTTGAGGATCTGTTTTAGAATGTCGAGTAGTTCTCGGTCGTAGAGTGTGTCGAATGCTTCCTTCTTTCGGGTTGCGAGGTCGAACTTGATTCGTACCACTTGTAGACCGTTCCATTCTTCCTGTTCGATTCCTATTTCGCGCCTGACTCCGTTCGGCACTGGTTCCAGCGCGACGACTACCGGATGATGCCCGAGCCCCATGAGTGCGCGCGCGAGCCTATCGGCGTAGACATCCACACCGCCCGAAAACGGGTATCTGAACTTACGAGCCGAAATGAGTATCTTCAGCGAAGTATCCTCTCATGAGCGATGATGCCCCTTAGCCCGCATTTCTCACACTGCTTCTACTGCGGCGACGGATAACGACGCGTCTGCTGCGTTGCCGCTCCTCGGCCTCCTCGACGTACTGCACGAGTACGACTGCGGAGGCCCTCGTCGCGCGCCTTGCATCCACGCCGCTCTCCGACGCCTCGCGACGGACTCGCGTGCAAAATCCGGGCTAGGAGACGAATCTGGCCCCTGCCCGGCAAAGCGGCTATAATTGCGGTCGATTTTGCTGACGGGGCGCTTGCCTGGACGGAACCCTGAGACTTGAACCGAATGACCCTTGACTTCTTCGAAAAGTTTCGCCAAAACCTTGCCGCCGTTCCCGACCAAATCGCTTTTGAACTTCTGAGCGAGTCGGGGCGCGAGACGTTCACCTACCGGAAGGTAGGGGAAGAAATCCGATCGATCAGCCGCTACCTGCAGTCGTCCGGGATCGGCCCGGACAGCACCGTTGGAATCATCATGGAGAATCACCCGCGCTGGGGAATCGCGTTTCTGGCCGCCCAAAGCGCCGGAGCGGTGCTGGTTCCCTTCGACATTCTGCACGACACCGAGACCCTGGCGGGCTTGGTGGAGCACTCTGAGTGCGATTTCCTGATCTGTTCGGCCGGGAAACTGCAAGATGTGGAAGAAATCCAAAAACCTTTGAAAAAGGATCTTCCTTTGCTGGTGGTCGGGGAAGGCGGCGGCGAATATCCGGAATGGTCCAGAATCGTCAGGGAATCTCCGGCTGAGGACGTTCCCATGCCGCTGGTTCCCAGAGATCTGGACGATCCGAACCTGATCATGTATACGAGCGGAACTACGGGCAATCCAAAGGGAGTCGTGTTGTCCCTTCGGAACGTATACCGAAACGTTGTCGAGATTCTCAGGCGCGTCCAGGTCGACGACCGGGACCACATCCTCGGAGTGCTCCCCCTCTACCATATTCTGGCCTTGATGGTGAATTTCATCCTCCCGCTGTATTGCGGCGCCCGGGTCACCTACCTGGACGCCATCGACGCTCAGCGCATCCTGAAAGCGTTTCGCGAGGAAGGCGTTACGATCTTTGTCGTCGTTCCGCAGTTCTATTACCTTGTGCACCGTCGAATCCTTCAGGAAGTCTCCCGGCAGTCGCGGCTCCAGCGGTTTCTGTTTCACCGATTGCTTGCGCTGTCTCGATTCTGCAACCGCCGCTTGAACTTCAACCCGGGAAAGTTCTTTTTTGGCAAGATCCACCGGCAGTTCGGACCTCGGTTTCGGATCTTTGGCGTGGGCGGCGCCCCCTTCGATAAGGAAGTTGGGGAGACGTTTCGAGATCTCGGATTCACCATCGTTCAGGCCTACGGAATGACTGAGACCGCGGCGGTCGCAACCATGACCTCCCCTGGACGCAATCCGATCGGATCCGTCGGCTTCCCCCTCACTCACGTCGAAATCGCCATCAGTGCCAACGGCGGCGAAGAGAGCGGCGAGGTGCTGATTCGCGGCGAGAACATCATGCAGGGATATTTCAAGAATCCCGAAGCGACTGGGGAAACCGTCGATTCGGAGGGATGGCTGCACAGCGGAGACCTCGGGTACCTTTCCGAAGGGGGAGCGCTGTACATCACCGGCCGGAAGAAAGACGTGATCGTTCTGAGCTCCGGGAAAAACATCTATCCCGAAGAGATCGAGCAGTTCTATCAGAAGCACTGCGAATTCATCAAGGAAATCTGCGTTGTCGGGATCGCCGATATCGGTTCTCAAGGGCAGGAAAGGCTGCATGCGGTGATCGTTCCCGATTTCGAGCTCTCCAAGAAGGAGCATGTCGTCAATGCCGGCGACATGATCCGATACCATATGGAAAGCCTTTCCCAGAAGCTGCCCCCGCACAAGAGAGTGCGCAGCTTCGACATCTGGCAGCACCCGCTGCCTCGAACGACGACGCGCAAGATCCGGCGTTTTGAAATCGAACGAATGTTGAAGGAAAGGCGTCGGTCTGAGCCCCAAGAGGGTCCGGTCGAGAAGGCGGCTGAACCCCGAAGTCCCGCGGAGGCCCGCGTTTTTGAAGAGCTCCGCCAGATCAAGAAAAACGCCGTCATCCGGCCGGAGAAGAATTTGGAGCTGGATATCGGCCTCGATTCGCTGGAGCGAGTCGAATTTCTGGCTAATCTTCAGGACATCTTTCAGTTTGAAGTCACCGACGAAGAAGCCTCCCGACTTTTTACAGTTGAAAATGTCACCGAGTTGCTGCAGGAGAAGCTCTCCGAGGGGGCGGCCGAGCAGCCGGGGTCCAAGAAATCCTGGCAGGAGATCCTGAACGAAGAGCTGACCGATGAAGAACGGGCGACTGCTCGGGACCGGCTTCGCCGGAGATTCCTCGTCGAATGGCTGTATGTCCTTGCGGCGCGGGTCGCCTGGCTGTTCTTGAAAATCGTCTTCCGCCTCAAGGTGGAGGGGAGGGACAACCTTCCGGTAGAACTTCCATTTATGATCTGCCCGAATCATGTCAGCTTTCTGGACGCGCCGGCAGTGGTCACCCTTCTGCCATCTCGAATCCTTCGACGGTCCTATTCGCTGGGGTATTCCGAATATTTCGCGAAAGGCCTGCTTGGCTTTTTGGGAAGGCTGATCAAGGTGATCCCCGTCGATGCGGAACGTCACCTGCGAAAAGCGCTGAGGATGGCGGCCGAAGGGTTGCGCCGAAACCGGGCGCTGATCGTCTTTCCCGAAGGCGAGCGGTCGATCGACGGCGAACTGAAGGTTTTCCGAAAGGGCGCCGCCATTCTCGCCACGCAACTCGGTGTGCCGGCGGTGCCGGTTGGGATTTCCGGTGCTTTCGAGGCCTGGCCGCGCGGTTCCAACAGAATCCGGCTGCGTCCGATCACGGTCCGTTTCGGCAAGCCCGTGCGCCCGGAGGAAGGGGAGTCGATCGAAGAATTCAATGAGCGTCTGTTCGATGCCGTGAACGAACTCGTCGATGTCTAGCCTGAAACCGAAACGTTCCCGGAATTTACCGCGCCAAAGGCGCCCTGTCATCCCAGAGCCCGCGGCAACGCCCCGGTTCGAGAAAGGGCTGAACATTTTCTTGCGACGCGCGGTTCAAATCGCCGATGCAAAGTTCAAGGCGGAAGAGATCAACGGGGAAGCTGTTCCGTGACGCCGCCCCTACAGGGCTCGCACGAGGTGGGGCGATCATCCCTCCAACCCGGGGCGTTGCCCGCGGGCTCTGGGATGATTTTGCGCTTTCAGCGCGGGCGCATGGCCTGGACGCAACAGGAAGAAATAGACTCCGGCGTCCAGAAC
>DATKAT010000006.1:0-11626 GCA_035514675.1 Acidobacteriota bacterium
CGGCCTGCGCTTTGGTTGATCCTAGCTCGAATAGTTTGGTAAATTGAAGTTTTTGCGGGGAGAGGGCCGAGCGACTGATGAAAAGGACATTTCAACCGAATAACCGGCGACGACTGAAGAAGCATGGTTTTCGCGCCAGGATGAAAAGCAAGGCCGGCCGCTTGATCCTGAAACGCAGGCGCGCGAAAGGTCGTACGCGGTTGTCGGCGAGTGGGTAGGCAAGGAGCGGAAAGCTTACCGCAGCAGGAGCGGCTTCGGAAGAGGAAGGAGTTCCTGAAGGTTTATCGAGCCGGCGAGAAGATAGCGGCGCCGCACTTCTTTTTGTATATTTTAAGGAACGAGCGCCCGCACCATCGGATGGGCGTGACGGTTTCTCGAAAGATTGGGAAGCCGGTTGTTCGCAATAAGATCAAGCGCCTCCTGAGGGAGATTTTTCGGCGAAACAAATCCATCATATCTCCGGCCAGCGATTTGGTTTTCAATGCGAAGCGCTCCGCTGCCGGGGTTTCGTACGCGCATCTAACACGGGATTTTCTGGCGGCGGCAAAGGTTTGGAATCAACGCAGAGGGGAATGAAAAAACTCGCCGCCGCTTTGATTCGAGCGTACCAGCGGTGGATTTCTCCCCTGCTCCCGCATACCTGCCGTTTCCATCCCACATGCTCGGAATATGCCCGAGAGGCAATTGAAAAAAAAGGTTTGGTGCGAGGCGTGGCGCTGGGAGTTCGGCGTCTTCTTAAGTGCCATCCATGGCACCCCGGGGGATTCGACCCGGTACCGTGAGGAACAGGGAGGAAAATGAGTCAAGGAGCCCAGGAGCCGGACATCGAAAGGCGCCTATTGTTGGCTATTGTTCTTTCGATGGCGATTCTGTTTGTGACGCCTTTTATCTACCAGCAACTCTACCCGCCGCCTGAGCAACCGCCCGCTATTGCAGAGCCGGAAAGTCTTTCCCCGCCGGAGCCTGCGCAACCGTTCCAGCCAACCGACTCCGTTTCGAGCATCGAGGCCGAAGAGCCAACTCCCCCCCCTCTTGAGACGGTCGCCGTCGAAGGTGAAGCGCAGGAAGTGACCGTGGAAAACGACCAGTTGATCCTGACGCTGGACACCCGGGGCGGCGTGATCACTAGCATTCAACTCAAGGATTACCGCGACGCCGCAGGCGGCCACTTACAATTGATCCCTCAAGAGCCGAGCGGACAACCGCAGTTGTTAAGCGTTCGCCTTACCGACGAGCTTCTGGATTCCATCGCCCGTTCGGCGGTCTTCCGAATCGAGGGAGACCCGCCCGGTGCGCTGCCCGCGCCGGCAACTCTCAAACTGCGGTTTTCCGCGCAGGGGCTTTCCTTGCAGAAGCGGATAAGCGTCCCGGCCCGCGGCTACGACATCGGCGTTCTGAGCGCCGTTCAGAGAGAAGGCGTAGACCTTTCGCACCGGGTGTACCTTGGGACGGGAATCGGGTCGCTGGAAAAGCAGTCCCTGGGCGATTTTCTCTATCCCTCCGTCGCTTATCATCAAGGGGGTTCGGTAACCCGGTATTATGAAGGGGACCTTTCAAGCGGAGCCGTTCAACTGGAAACCGGCTTTCATTGGGCTGGAATCGACAGCAAATACTTCGCCTACTTTGCTCTAGGCGACGGCGTTTTCCGCAGTCTTCGAATGGAGAGCCACCCTTTTCAGCGGAGCGAAGGCGAGGCCTTTGCGCTGCTAGGGGCGGAGTTAGGAGTGCAGGGCGCGGCGGAATTCAGGCTCTTCGCCGGCCCGAAGCAAGCCGAAATCCTGACCGATATCGACCCCTCGTTGAGCGGCGCGATCGATTACGGCTACGTGAGCGTGCTGGTCCGCCCCCTTTTGTTCTGCCTGAAACTGTTGAACGAGTCGATTCAAAATTACGGATGGTCAATCATCACGTTGACCTTTTTAATCAGCCTCGCCCTCTTCCCGCTGCGGTTCAAGCAGATGGCATCCATGCAGAAGATGGCGGCGCTGCAGCCCAAACTGCGGTCGATTCAGGACAAGTACAAGCGGTTGAAGCGCGACGACCCGCGACGACAACAGATGAATGCGGAGGTGATGGGACTGTACAAGGAGCACGGCGTGAACCCTCTCGGCGGCTGCCTCCCCCTCCTTCCGCAAATGCCCATTCTGTTCGCGTTTTACAGAATGCTGGACGTTTCGATCGAGCTAAGAGACGCCCCATTCATGTTCTGGATCCAGGACCTCTCCAAACCGGATCCGTACTACATCACGCCGATTGTGATGGGGTTGACCATGGTGGCGCAGCAGAAAATGACGCCGGCTGTCGGCGACCCCGCCCAAAGGCGGTTGATGATGATTCTGCCGCTTGTTTTCACCCTGTTTTTCCTTGGCTTTTCCAGCGGGCTGGTCCTCTACTTTCTGTTCAGCAATGCCTTTGCTATGATGTTTCAGTTTGGCCTCCAGAAATTGAAGCCGGAGCTGAGGCCAACCCTCCCCGCAGCGCCCAAGGGTAAGAAGGGAAAGACGAAATAGGCGCCTGGCGGCTGCCCGCAACTTGCGCGGGAGAAAGGAATAACGGGATGAAGTTGACGCGCGAACAAATCACGGAACAAGTCCAAGAGTTGCTCGCGGCAATTTTAGGCCAGTGCAGGCTGGAGATGGACGTCGAGGCGGGGATCGCCGCCGATGCCGTCCAGATCCATCTAAAAGGCCCGGACAGCGAGCACTTTCTTGCCGACAACGCACGGCTGCTTTATGCGCTCAATCATTTGCTGAACCAGATCTTCTTCCGCCGCAGCATGGATCGGGTCAACGTGATACTCGATTGCGAGGGGTACCGTTCCGCTCGGGATTTTGAGTTGAGGCTGCTGGCCAGAAAGGCAGCGGAAAAGGTGCGCGTCTCCGGCGCCAAGGTCGTCCTGCAGCCGATGCCCTCCAGCGAGCGGCGAATCATCCACTTGACGCTGTCCGAAGAGCGGGGAGTTCGGACTCAGAGCGAGGGGACCGGCCGCTTTCGCAAAGTCCTGATCCTTCCCGAATCCTCTTGAGCGGCCGCCGTCGCCGGCCGCCGCGTGCCGCTGCAGCCGCCCGACCCACCCCGTCGCAGGACACGATAGCGGCCCCCGCCACTCCGCCCGGGCGGAGCGCCATAGCCGTTGTGCGCATCAGCGGCCCGGACGCCGTCCCCGTCGCTCTTGGCCGCCTGAGGCCGCAGTCCGCTCTGGGGGACCGCCGCCCCATCGTCGCCCGGCTGGTCGACGAAAGCGAGCGGGAGCTGGACCGGGTTCTGGTGACCTTGTATCAGGCGCCCGCTTCCTATACGGGCGAAGACGTCGTGGAGATCTCCTGTCATGGGAGCCCGATTCTGGCGCGCAAGCTGCTGGAGCTTTGTCTTTCGGAAGGCGCGCGCCTGGCCGAGCCGGGAGAGTTCACGCAACGCGCCTTTTTGAATGGAAAGGTGGACCTGGCTCAGGCTGAAGCGGTCCGCGACCTGATTGAAAGCCGGACGGGCTTTCAGGCCAGAAAGGCCGCCGAACAGCTCGGGGGGCGGCTTTCTCGCGCTCTGCAGCCGATTCGCGACCGGCTGGTTCGCGTCATCTCTCACATGGAGACGAGCCTCGAATTCGTGGAAGACGATGTCGAGCCGGACGCCCGAGAGGCGCTGCTGCTCGAGTTGAGCGCAGTCGACGAGGACCTGGCCGCGCTGGAGGAGAGCCACCGCTTCGGCCGACCTCTTCAGGAAGGCGTGACGGTCGCCATAGTCGGCAAGCCGAACGCTGGCAAATCCAGCCTGTTCAATGCGCTGCTGAAATCCGACAGGGCCATTGTGACTGAAATCCCCGGGACCACGCGCGATTCGCTTTCCGAGACTGCGGAAATCGGGGGGATCCCGTTTCTACTGGTTGACACCGCCGGCATCCGCCAGGCTTCTGAAACGGTGGAGCGACTGGGGGTGGAGCGCTCTCGGCAGGCGATGCAAGAGGCCGACATAGCCCTGTTCGTTCTGGACGGATCGCGGCCTCTGGACGAAGAGGACGACGCGATCTGGCGGGAAATCAAGGACCGTCCCGCAGTTCTGGCCGTCAACAAGAGCGATTTGCCGCAGCGATGCAGCCTGCCACGCGCCTGGATTCAGCGCGCTGCAGCAGCGGAGGTGTCCGCCTTGAAGGGGACCCGCCTCGACTTCCTCAGGGAGGCGCTTCGGGAGGCCGCCGCGCCAGGTTCGGGGGTCGAGACCGAGGGCGTCATCATCACCAGCGTTCGCCATTGCCGCTGCCTGCAAAAGGCCCGGGCAGCTCTGGGCCAGGGCCGACAGGCTTACGCCGCGGGGCTCAGCGAGGAGTTCCCCCTTTACGATCTCCGTAAGGCGCTGGACGCCGTCGGCGAAATCACCGGAGAAACCACGGTGGAAGAGATGCTGGGCGAAATCTTCTCCAACTTCTGCATTGGGAAGTAGCGCTGTTTCACGTGAAACAGCAGGGCTAGCCGGAATCTCGGGCCAGCAAGGCTTCATAGAGCCGATCGAGCTCCTCGGGGGAATGGTAGTGCATGAGGATGCGGCCTCCTTTGCCCTTAGGCAGGATCTCCACTCGAGTCTTCCAAGCCTCTTCCAGCCGTCGCTCGGCCGCGCGGACGTTGGGGTCCTTTCGGGTCTCACGGGGAGGTCTCGGCTCCTCCAGCAGCTTGCTGGCGCGGCGCTCGACTTCCCGCACTGAAAGGCCGAAGCGGCGGATCGCCGCCGCCAGTTCCAGTTGGCGCTTTCGGTTGAGAGGCAACAGGGCGCGGGCGTGCCCCATCGACAACTCGCCGCCGCCGACCATCTGTTGCAACTGCCGCGGCAGCTTCAACAACCGGAGGGTGTTGGCCACGGCGCTTCTGCTTCTTCCGACGCGACGAGCCACCTCCCCCTGAGTCAGTTGAAAGTCTTCCACCATCATTCGATACGCATTGGCTTCCTCGATCGGGCTGAGTTCGTCGCGCTGAATGTTTTCTATCAGCGCCAACTCGAGCATCCGCTCGTCCCCGACGTCTTGAACTACGGCGGGGATCCGCGCCAACCCGGCCTTCTGCGCCGCCCGCCAGCGCCTCTCTCCCGCCACAATCTCAAAACCCGCGCCGGCCCGGCGCACGACGATGGGCTGCAAGACCCCGTCCCGCGATAAGGAATCAGCCAACTCCTGCAGGCGGGTCTCCTCGAAACGAAGCCGCGGTTGAAGCGGATTGGGGCGGATCAGATCCAATTCGAGCTCGCTCAGCGAGCTCTTTTCTTCAAGTTTGGGAAGCAGGGCGTCGAGCCCCTTGCCGAGGGCTTTTCTCTTCATATGAGCGGGCTTCATGCGCCCCCCGCGGCCTCCCGAGCTGCCGGAGCCGGAGATTTGTGAAGGATTTCCTGAGCCAGCTGCAAATAAGCGTTGGCCCCTCGCGAGCGCGGGTCGTACATCAGAATCGGCTTGCCGAAGCTGGGGGCCTCCGCAAGACGCACGTTTCGCGGGATGCGGGTGGAAAAGACGCGGTCGCCCAGATGAGCCCGAACGTTCTGCTCAATCTGGCCGCTCAAGTTCAATCGGTCGTCGTGCATGGTCAGCAAAGCCCCCTCGACTTGCAACGCCGGATGAAACGCCTGCCGCACCCGCGCTACGGTTCCGAGTAGGTCCGAAAGCCCCTCCAGCGCAAAGTACTCGCACTGGATGGGAATCAGCAGCGAATCGGCTGCAGCCAAGGCGTTGACCGTCAAAATCCCGAGGGAGGGAGGGCAGTCGATCAGAATGAAATCGTATTGCGGGCGCAGCTGCGCTAGCCCCTCGCGCAGTCGGAATTCTCTTCGCGCAAGCTCGAGCATTTCAATGGTGGCGCCCGTCAGCTCCCGGTTGGCCGGAAGAATGTCGAGCGCTTCGATTTCGGTCTTGCACACGGCTTCGGCGGGGTCCGCGCCCTGCGTCAAAACATTGTAGATGGAGCGCTCCAGGCCGGCTTTGTCGACGCCCATCCCGGAAGTGGCGTTGCCCTGCGGGTCAAGATCAACCAGCAACACCCGCGCTTCGGCAGCCGCCAGGGAGGCGCTCAGATTGATGGCCGTCGTCGTCTTTCCGACTCCGCCTTTTTGATTGGCGATTGCGATAACCCTGGACAACATGATGAAGAGCCTTAAACATAACACGAATGGGGGGACGGAAGAAGCGCTCCGGGGCGCCGGCGTTTCACGTGAAACGCCGGCGCCGGGCGCTGGCCCGTATTTTGCACGCAGCTCCTGCTGCGGCGTCGGATAGCGGCGCGCCTGCCGCGTTGCCGCTCCTTGGCCTCCTCGACGTACTGCACGAGTACGACTGCGGGGGCCTTCGTCGCGCGCCTTGCATCCGCGCTGCTTTCCGACGCCTCGCGACGGACCTGCGCGCAAAACCCGGGCCAGCCCGGAAGCGGCTTCATCGCAGCATCGTCGCCCATGCCTCCCACAGGTCGCCGCAACTCGATCGTCGGAGCCGACCCGCCCGCTTCCTGCGCGCCGATTCGTGGGAAGCCCCATCTTCCTCCACAAACAAAGCGCCGCGTGAATCGACCTGCGCAATCAGGCGGGCGCCCAAAGGGTGACGCGCCGGTTGCGCGAGGCGGGATAGAGAGCCGAGTCCCTGCGCCGCCAGCAGGGCCCCGGCATCGGCTCCTCGCGTCCTCCGAAAACAAGCAGCTGGAGGCCTCGCCGCCGGGCGATCTCCAAAAAGTCGGGCTCCGGCCTCAGGGCCCGGAAGGCCGCCACATCGACCCGCTCCCAGTGCGGGTAGTCGGACGCGGGTCCGCAACAGACGCTGGCATCGAGGGAAAGGCGACGGCACAGTTCCTTTAGAAACGCGGCTTTCTTGCCGTTTCGCTCAATCAGCGTAGTTTTGCGCCAGGGCTGGAAAAGCTGAATGGCTGCGCCCGGAAACCCGGCCCCGCTTCCGACATCGGCGATTCGATCCCGCGGGCCCAAGAATCGTTGTGCGGCCCAGAACGATTCGAAAAAATGAAAGCGCAGGAGCTCCTCCGGGTCCTTGACAGTCGTCAAGCTGAACTTCCGGCCCCATTTGGCGAGCAGCGCCGCATATGCGCAGACGCTTTCCCGGGCGCTCCGGTCCAGAGAAATCCCGAGCTCGAGCTCCAGCGCCGAAAAGGCTGCATCGGTCGGGAGAGGGTTAGCCACGCCGCAGAATCTCCAGGTGGATGTTCAATACGGAAACCGCCGCCGGCGTCACTCCCGGAATTCTCGAAGCTTGCCCCAGGCTGCGAGGGCGAACCCGGTTCAGCCGCTCCACCATTTCCGTTGACAGGCCCTGGACCCCCTCATAGCGGATGTCGCCGGGGATGGCTCTGGATTCCAGCGACCGAAGCCTCGCCACATCGCGGTGCTGCTGCTCGATATAGCCCCGATATCGCATTTGCGTGTGAAGCGCCGCAAGTTCTTCAGCCGAAAGCGTTTCGTCGAAATCGGAAAGGAGCCCCGATAGGTCTGCGACGGTGAATTCCGGGCGGCTGGCGAGCTGAGAATAGCGAGTTCCCGCCGGCACGTCGAAGCGGCCGAGCATGGCCTTCGAGTCAGCGGCTGCAGGCTTTAAGCGGCGCGTATCAAGAAACTCCGCTGCGGCGTCCATGCGGCGCCACTTGCCCTGGAAGCGCCGGAATCTTTCAGAGGCGATCAGCCCCAGCCGCCGACCATGCGGCATCAGCCGCCGATCCGCATTGTCGATGCGCAGCAGAAGCCGATACTCGGCCCGCGAAGTAAACATCCGGTAAGGCTCGTCCACGCCCTGGGTGACAAGATCGTCGATCATGATCCCGATATAGGCCTCGTCTCGGCCCAGCACCAGCGGAGGCTTCCCTTGCGCCAGCATGGCCGAATTGACTCCCGCCAGCAGTCCCTGCGCCGCCGCTTCCTCGTAGCCGGTCGTCCCGTTGATCTGCCCGGCATGAAAGAGCCCCTCGACCCGCTTGGTCTCCAGGCTGGCGCTCAGCTCGCTCGGCTGCACGTAGTCATACTCGACGGCATAGCCGGGACGCAGCATGACGGCCGACTCTAGCCCGGGCAGTTTTTCCAGCATGCCCTGCTGGACATCGATCGGCATGCTGGTGGAAAGCCCGTTGACGTAAATCACATCGCTGTCCAAACCTTCCGGCTCCAGAAACAGCTGGTGGCTTTCCCGGTGTGAAAACTTCACGACCTTGTCTTCGATCGAAGGGCAGTAGCGCGGCCCGATCCCCTCGATCTGGCCTCCGTACAGGGGGCTTCGATGCAGGCTGCCTTTCAGGATCTCGTGCACGGCGGGATTGGTGGCGGCGATCCAGCACGGGACCTGAGGCAGCAGCGCGCGGCGGGTATCAAAAGAGAAGAATGCGGGCTCTTCGTCTCCGTATTGAGCGGGAAACCGATTCAGATCGATGCTTCTTCGGTCCAGCCGGGGAGGGGTTCCCGTCTTCAGTCGCCCCAGCTGAAATCCGATGGAGCGGATCGAGCGGGCCAATTCCACCGACGCCTTTTCTCCGGATCTGCCGGCCCGAAACTGCTCCTCTCCCACGTGGCAGAGCCCGTTCAAGAACGTTCCGGTCGTCAGCACAACGGCCTTTGCGATCAGCTTCCGCCCATCGCACAAGAGTACGCCGGCGACTCGATCCCCCGCTCGGTCGATGGCGGCCGCTTCGCCCTCGACGATCTTCAGACCGTCGATTTTCTCCAACAAAGCCTGCATGCGCATGCGGTACAGCTTTTTGTCGTTCTGGACGCGGGGCGCCTGCACGGCCGGCCCCCGGCTGCGATTCAGGAGTCGGAACTGAATTCCGGTCTCATCCGCAACCTTGCCCATCAGTCCGCCCAGCGCGTCGATTTCCCGCACCAGGTGCCCTTTGGCGATTCCGCCGATGGACGGGTTGCACGACATCTGGGCGATCATGCTCCGAGTAATCGTCACCAGAGCCGTCCGGGCGCCCATGCGAGCCGCCGCCGACGCGGCCTCGCATCCGGCGTGCCCTCCGCCAATGACAATCACATCGTAAGAATCCAAACTGGAGCGCATCATCCCCTTCATTATAATCAGCCGACGCGCAGCCCCGCGCCTGGGGTGCCAGGACGAAATCCGACAACCGCGGCGGGATGCGCTGACGCGCGCTACATCCAGGCCGTATAATGTGGCCCGTATGTTTTTTCGAAAGAAGAAACGCCTGACGGAAATGGTAGCTTGCGCCGGTTGAGCGTCTAAGCTGGCGCCGGAGTTGCTGGCGCGCGTTTTGAGTCAGGTCGACGTGCATCGCGACCCGAACGTACTGGTTGGCTATGAAACGGCCGACGACGCCGGCGTGTATCTGCTGAACCCCGACATGGCAGTGATTCAGACCGTCGACTTTTTCACGCCTGTGGTGGACGATCCGCGAATCTATGGCCAGATCGCCGCGGCCAATGCCCTCAGCGACATCTACGCTATGGGCGCTGAACCCAAAATCGCTCTTTCCATCGTCGGATTTCCCGCCAAAGGCGCAGAGGAAAAGATTTTGGAGGAGATCCTCCGGGGAGGGGCGGAGAAAATGAGCGAAGCGAAAGTGTCGATTCTCGGGGGGCACTCGGTCCAGGACGAAGAGATCAAATTCGGATACTGCGTGACCGGATTCGCCGATCCCCAGACGATTCTGCTCAACTGCAAGGCCGTCGCAGGAGACCGTCTCATTTTGACCAAGCCGCTGGGGACCGGCATCATTGCGACCGCAATCAAGTACGGCAAGGCCAGCGGTCAGCAAATTAGAGAAGCCGTCGGCTGGATGACCCGATTAAACGCCGAAGCGGCTAAAATCGCCCGTCGCCATCAGGTGCATGCGGCAACCGACATCACGGGCTACGGGCTGATCGGACACTCCTTTGAAATGGCGCAGGGGAGCCGAGTGACGGTTGAAATCGAAGCGGCCAAGGCGCCGATGATCGAAGGCGTCCGAAAACTGGCCAAGAAAGGAATGAGGCCCGGTGGAATTGAAACGAATCGGCGCTATGTCGGAGAGGAGGCGAATTGGGGATCGATTGACGAGGCCAGCGCCCAGGTCCTGCTCGATCCGCAAACTTCAGGCGGGCTGCTTCTCAGCGTCGCGCCGACCGCAGCCGACGCACTGATCGAAGATTTCCATAAAAACGGGCTATTCGCACGTGAAATCGGCCGCGTAACGCAGCGGGCGGGTCGCGCCCTTCGATTCGTTTGATCCACGGAATGAGTTGACCGGACAGGCAGTTTTCGCAACCGGCTCGAACGCAATTATTCCGGACTGATCCTCAAAGAGCGAAGGAAGCGCTGGTCGTGGGATGTCAGCTCCAACCGCACAGAGGGCAGTCGGCGTACGGGCTGGTCCGACGGGGACCCGTCCTTTTGCCGGCTGAAGCCGATGGTGGCTTCAATGATCAAGAAGACGTCGTATCCGTGCTCTCGAATTCTCCCGATGGCCTCTTTTATCTCGGGAGACTCCTTGAGAGCCTCGTTAATGGCGACCTCCAGTTCTTCTCGATGTTGCTTCAGCTCTTCTTCGCTCATTGAATGCGAACCCGCCCCTCTGCTATGATCCCATCGCGGAGGCGGCCGGAAAAGTGAACGCCTGTAAGCCCTTACCGGGAACCGGAAACATGATACCAAAGACCGGGCGAATGTAAAGTGAAATCCCGGAGAACGGATGACGCGCCCCCCGTGAAGAAGGCCTCCAAAATCGTGTATCGTCCCGAAGATACTGCCGATCTGGACTACGCGCGAGACCTTGGAGACCCGGGTCAATTCCCATTTACGCGGGGCATTCACCCGGAGATGTACCGCTCTCGACTCTGGACCATGCGCCAATACGCCGGGTATGCGACCGCAGCGGAATCGAACGCCCGGTATCGATACCTTTTGGAACAAGGCGCGAGAGGCCTGTCGGTCGCTTTCGATCTGCCCACGCAGATCGGGTTGGACTCGGACTACGAATTGGCCAAAGGCGAAGTAGGCCGCGTTGGAGTCGCGATCGACAGTTTGGACGACATGGAGCGGCTTTTCGAGGGAATTCCCCTGGGCGAGGTCTCCACTTCCATGACGATCAACGCTACGGCCGCGATCCTCCTTGCCCTCTACTTCGCCGTCGCCAGAAAGCGGGGGGTCGACTGGAAGTCGCTCCGAGGAACCGTTCAGAACGACATTCTGAAGGAGTACATCGCACGCGGGACGTACATTTACCCTCCCGCCGCCTCGCTTCGTCTGGTCACGGACGTCTTCGAATTCTGCAACTTGAACGCTCCCAAATGGAACGCCATTTCAGTCAGCGGCTACCACATTCGAGAAGCCGGCTCGACGGCCGCCCAAGAGATCGCATTCACGCTGAGCAACGGAGCCGCTTACATCGAAGCCGCGCTGGCCCGGGGCATGAGGGTCGATGCGGTCGCCCCGCAAATGTCCTTTTTCTTGAACGCTCACAACGGCTTCTTTGAAGAGGCGTCAAAGTTTCGCGCCGCCCGCCGCATTTGGGCCCGCCTGATGAAGGATGCGTACGGGGCCCAGGACGAGCGTTCGCAGACGCTGCGCTTTCACGCACAGACGGCAGGGAGCAGTTTGACGGCCCAGCAGCCGGACAACAACGTAGTCCGGGTCACGCTGCAGGCCCTGGCGGCGGTGTGCGGGGGCGCTCAGTCG
>DATKAT010000007.1:0-8998 GCA_035514675.1 Acidobacteriota bacterium
CGGAACCACGCGGACCCCCTGTCCCGAATCGAATCTCCGTGGCGGAAAGGTATCTTTGTCGACGAAGCTGAAAGGTCCCGCTGCGGACACCTGGAGGACTCCGCTGCGAAAGCCGAGCAAAATCCCCTGTTTGACCCACGAACAGACCTGCCAGCCACGGGTGGTCGGTTCGGCCGCCCGTATCTCCCCGCTTTCCAGGAGGGTCAGGAACGTTTCGAAAACTTCGCGAAAGCCGTGTGGCGGAGGGGCGTCGGCATGGAAAACGGCCTCGATTTGCTTTTTCAAGTTCGAGATGTCGAATTTCACGTTTCCGATTTCCAGAATTCAACCGCCGGTCTTCGCGTCGAAACGCGAAGGCCTACGCGCACGGCGCCTGCGCGGCCGCCGGATGGAAGGGCGCGGGCCGCGCCTTCCTCCCCTTCAACGATCACTGCCGGACCATGCCGAGTCTCTGCAGCGCATTTTTCAACTTTTCTCGATTGGCTTCGCTCATTTCCACCAGGGGGAGCCGGAAGACTTCTTCGATGCGTCCCATCATCGCCAGAGCGGTCTTCACCGGAATCGGGTTGCTTTCCACAAAGTTCAATTCCATCAGCTCCAGCAGCCGATAGTGCAGTTCCCTGGCCTGATTCCAGTCGCCTTCCAAGGCGGCGCGCACGAGCTCTCGAAATGCCCCGGGCGCCTGATTCGCCACGACGGAAACCACGCCGTCGGCCCCCAGAGCGATCAGCGGAAGCGCCCACGCGTCGTCCCCCGACAGAACCAGGAATCCGTCAGGCCGCAGGCGAAGGATCTCCATCACCTGCGACAGGTTGCCGCTGGCTTCCTTGACTCCGACGACGTTGTCGATCTCAGCCAGCCGGAGGGTGGTCTGCGCGCTCAGATTGGAGGCTGTCCGCCCTGGCACGTTGTACAAAACAACGGGAAGCGAGGTCGCTGCAGCCACGTGCTGAAAGTGCCGAAAAAGCCCTTCCTGGGTGGGCTTGTTGTAATATGGCGCCACCGACAGGATCCCGTCGACGCCGGCTTTTTCCGCCGCCCGAGCCAACTCTGCCGCCAGACGACTGGAATTGCTGCCCGCGCCTCCCAACACCGGCAGGCGGCCTGCGGCCTGATCCACCACAATCTCGGCGGCCTCAACCTGCTCGGCCGGTGAAAGCGTAGGGCTTTCGCCGGTCGTGCCGTTGACGAGGATTACATCCGTCCCCTCCTCAATTTGCCACTCCGCCAGCTCTCTGAGACGCTTTCGATCGATCGAACCATCCTTTTGAAACGGAGTGATCAGTGCAACGGTCGAACCGCGGAATCGATCGAGATTCATCCTAACCCTCCTTTTACTTCTTCAGCAGGCCCTGCATGAAGTCTTCCATTTCGAAGACGCCGCTTCTTCCCTGAATCCACTCCGCCGCCAGAACGGCTCCCGCGGCGAATCCGCTCCTGTTGTGAGCGGAATGGCGCAGCTGGATCAAATCGGAAGCGGAATCGAATCCGACCTCATGAATCCCAGGACGCCGCCCCGCTCTCGTCGATGTGATATGCAAGGCCTTGGGATCGATCTTGCCATGGGCCGTCTCTGACATGATATGGGTTTTCGCACTGGATTTCGAGAGGAGGGTTTCGGCCAGCATCCGGGCGGTGCCGCTCGGACTGTCCGCTTTCTGATTGTGATGCCATTCATGGAGGTAGCCGTCGTATCCGCCGATTCGGTCGAGACATTCCGCAGCGGCTGCGACCAGCAGATTCAACACATGCACCCCGGTTGAAAAGTTCGGACTGAACAGGAGAGTCAAACCCTGGATTCTCTCCAGTCGCCCTCGGTCGAAATCCCAGCCCGTGGTTCCGCTGACGACCGGAACTCCGCATCGCGCCGCTTGGGGCAACAGTTCCGCCACCGCCGCCGCAGTGGAAAAATCAATGACGACGTCTCCTTCGATCGGGTGGCTGGCCAACGGTCGCCGGGAGTTCAAGATGACCGAAATCTCATGACCCTTCAGACGGGCTGCTTGCTCCGTCTCCCTGCCCATTCTTCCGTACCCGTGAAGGACTATCCGCACGCCTAGGGCTCCTCTCGCCTCTGCGACTGGGGCTCGAACAAGAATCCATGCAGGCGGCGGACGACCTTTGCGATGTCGCCCTCGTCGATGACGAAGCTGATGTTGATTTCGGAAGCTCCCTGAGAGATCAGATGGATTTCCACGTCCAGCAATTGGCCGAAAATCTTGGCCGGGGCGCCCTTGGTTCTTCGCATCCGCTCGCCCACCACGCAGACGATGGCCTTTCCCTCCGCTGCCTCGACCTGTGCGAATCGCGAAAGTTCGTCGAGAATGGCCTGCAGATTCTCGACGTTGTCGATGGTGAGGGAAACGCTCACTTCGGACGTGCTGACCAGATCCACGGAGGTCTGGTGCCGGCTGAAGACTTCGAAGATGGCGGCCAGAAACCCATGCGACATCAGCATTCGCGTGGACTGCACCGTAATCACCGTTACGTTTTCCTTATACGCGATCGATTTTGCCAGCGTTCCGCTCGACATTTCAGGGATTCTCCTTCCAATTCGGGTTCCGGGCCGATCCGGTCGAGTCGAGTTTAGCACCAACACCGGGATTTCCTTTGCCACGGCCGGAAGGAGCGTGGAGGGGTGCAGGACGCGGGCCCCAAAATATGCCAGTTCGGCCGCTTCTTGAAAAGTCATCTGGCGAATGCGCTGAGCCTCGGGCACGAGCGTGGGATCGGCGGTCAGCACACCGTCCACGTCCGACCAGATTTCCACGCACTCGGCGCCGAGCAAAGATCCGATCAAGGTCGCGCTGTAGTCGGACCCTCCCCTTCCCAAAGTGGTGAACCGCCCCTGTCGATCGCTTCCCACGAACCCCTGGCAAACTGGAACGGTTCCGCCTTCGATCAGGGGCAGCAGGAAGCGGCAGGCTAGAGGCAACGACTCCTCCAGATTCGGTTGAGCCATTCCAAAGCGGGAATCGGTCTTGATGATCTGGCGGGCGTCGACCATTCGGGCGTCGATACCCGTTTTGCGAAAGTGGGCGGCCAGCAGGGCTGCGGACAGAAACTCCCCGACGCCAAGCAATTCGTCGACGACCTCCTTGGGTTCCCGTTCCTTTTCCCGCAGCCGCCTGCAACAGCGCTGCAGAATCTCTTCGGCTGCCCCGACGGCGGACTCCAGTTCCGCGTCATCCCCCAGCCCGAGCTCCAGCTTCAGCGACCGGTGGAGCCCGATCAGGTACTGCACGATTTCTTCCGCCCGAACTGCGTCGTCAGGCGCCGTTAAGGAGAGCGCAACCAATTTGTCGGTCACTCCGGCCACCGCCGAAACCACGACCAGCGGACGCCGATCCAGTCGCCCAGCCACAATTTCGGCAACCCTTCGGATGGCCTCCGCCGAACCGACGGACGTGCCGCCGAATTTCATCACGATCATGTGCGGCTCGCCTTCAAGTCGATTTCATCCGATAAGATCATGTCGACCATTCGCCGATAAAGCTCTCTGCCGGCCTGCAATTCCGCGAGAGAGATCCGTTCGTTCGGGGCGTGCGCAAAGTCGATCGATCCGGGCCCGGCCAGATAAACCTTTCCCAACCGCTGCAGGTAGGGCGCGTCCGAACCAAACGGCGCGACCGTCCGCTCAAAGCCGGCCAGCGTATGGAGCCGCATAGGGTCGCTCGCGCTCAGGACGTCCAGTTGGACCCCGTCGCCCAGGAGTTCGGAAATTTTCAGGCGGATCTCGTCCACGCTGGTGGCGATTCGAACCATGCCTTCCGCAAAGGCGCTGCCCGCGTAAACGTTCGGCCCGGTCCCCCCTTGAATTCGCCCGACGTGGAAATGATTAGAACCGAATTCACTCGAGCCCCCCCAATCCGACCGTTCGAGGCGAGCCAGCGCCGCAAGCAGCCTGTGAATGGCGGATCGGCTCAAGTCGCCGCCGGAAGAATGACCGGCCTGGCCCTTGGTTGAAATCCGGAAGACGAGGCTGCCCTTTTGGGCCGCTGCCAGGCGATTGCCGGTCGGCTCGCCCAAAATCACGGCGCGGGCGACGATCTCGGTTTGCGCGGCGCGGCGGGCGCCGTCAGAGTCGACCTCCTCTCCGACCAAAATCAACATTCCAATTCGATCCGATCCCTCCCGACTGAACTCCGACAATACGTCCATCATGGCGGCCAGCGGGCCCTTAGCGTCGCAGGCGCCTCGACCGCGCACGATCCGGCCGTCGAAATCGGGCTCAAACCAGGGCTCCACCGTGTCGACATGCGTGCACAGGAGCGCTGTCGGCCGCAACGCCCCGGCCAACAAGTTGTAGCGGCCTTCGGAGACCTGCTGCCGCCGCACCGGCATCCCCAATTCGTTCAGGCGCGCCTCAAGGAAGCGCAGGCAGGCGCCTTCCATTCCAGTCGGCGAAGGGATCTTGAGAAGTTCCAGGAGCAACTCGACCATGAGACACCGTATGCCATTCGGGCCCGCCGATTCCGCCGCTGGAAAAGAAGTCCAACGCGCGGCTTCGCCGCGACCGGGCCGCCGTTGAGCGAGGGAACTGCCGGCGCGGCGCATTGTCGAAGCGGGCTGAAGCGCTAGCCCGGATCTTGCACGCAGCTCCTGCTGCGTCGCCGTTCTTTAGTTCGCATCTCCCGCGCAGCTCCTGCTGCGGCGTCGGATAGCGACGCGTCTGCTGCGTTGCCGCTCCTTGGCATCCACGCCGCTCTCCGACGCTTCGCGACGGACCCGCGTGCAAAAACCGGGCTAGAACTGAAAAGCCAATCCGAGTGCGATTCCCGTATTGGAGTCCCATTTGTCTCGCGCGTCCAACCCGGTGATGTTCGGAAGAGACATGGCGTTTTGATTGACCTCGACAAAGATCAGCATCGCGTCGGTCCACTTCAACTCGACACCTCCCCCGCCGACAAGGGTCGTACCGAACCGCACCTGTTCTCCGAAGTTCGCAATGTTGAAGACGTGACGGGTGAATCCAATCCCGCCTTTTCCGTAAACGTTGATCGGTCCCCGGCCCCGGGCGACTACCCGCAACCCCTGCATCTGATTGATCAGCTTCAAGTCGATGGAATTCTGACGGACGCCGCTGAAAAACGAGGTCTGCGTCCAGAGATCAATCCACCGATTCAACGAGTAGTTGAATCCGAAGCCGCCTCCGTGAAAGCTTTCGTCTTGAATGTCGAAGGCCTGGGCGCCCGAGCGAAAATCAAAGCCCTGAATCGTTTCATAAAAAACCTTCAGCTGACCCGTAGGCTGCTGAGCGAGGGATACAGCGGAAAAGGGGAAGATCAAAGCGACGATCAGTATGAACTTCTTCATGAGTCCTACCTCCTGCGATTCGGCTCATCATTGGTTGCGCATTCGGAACGGCATGAAACGGGCGCTGGACCCGCAATCGTCGTTGCAAGCAGCCTAGCCCGCGCGCAGATTCGCTTGACGCATTGGCAACGCTGACCGTTAGCCATTGTCTCACAACGTGTTAAGGGATGCGCTCAGATGCGGATTCGTTCAGGCCCGCAAGAAAAACGAATCGCCGGCCCGCCGGAATCCGGAGCCATCGACGGAGCCTGCCTGATATCCTTGCGGCCCCCGCCCGGGATACGGCTCCTTATCGGTTGTCGTACCACTGATAGTTGATGGCGATGTATTCCTGCCACTGATCCGGGACTTCATCTTCAGGAAAGATGGCCTCCACCGGACACTCCGGCACACATGCCCCGCAGTCAATGCATTCTTCCGGATCAATGTAGAGTTGGGTTTCCGTTTCGAACTCCGGTTCGTCCTTCCGCGGATGAATGCAATCGACCGGGCACGAGTCTACGCAGGCCGTGTCTTTTGTGCCGATGCAGGGTTCTGTAATGATAAACGTCATATTTTAAAACTCCTCAATCGGATGCTCGTTTTTTCCTGATTCGGTCGCGTCGCGCCGCCCCTTCCCCAAAGCATCTTCCATTTTAACGCCTTTTGCGCAACCGAGCTTTACACGGTAACAAAATTTCCGGGCCAGATTAAGTGCAAAATTTCCGCCGTCCGCCCGAATGAGCGCAGTCGGATCAGTTGACCCCTCAGATCGCCATCTCATAAACTACAAGACTAGTGAACCGCACTGAACGCCTCCTGGATCTGATCACTTATCTGCTGAACGCGCCGAAGCCTGTTTCGTGGCAGGAGATCAAGAACCACTTTCCCGATGACTACGCTCGCGGAGTGGAGGAGTCGAATCAGCGTAAGTTCGAGAGGGACAAGGCCGAGCTGATTTCGCTGGGCATCCCCATCGATTATCTGAGCGGAAGCGAATATCGCAAGGAGGGGTATCTCATACGAAAGGAGCGCCTCTTTCTTCCGGAGATTGAGTTCGCTCCGCAGGAGTCGTCGCTGCTGATGCTCACAGCGGACGCCGTCCGGGAAAACGAGAACTTTCCGTATCGAGATCAGCTCGAATCGGCGCTGCACAAGATCATCAGCACGCAGACTCACGTCAACAGACCCCCCAGCGAGCTGATGATCACATACTCGGGCAAGCCGACAGGCTTCACAGTCGGCCCCGTCATTCAACAGATCCAGGACGCTCTGGACCGGCGGAAATCGATTGAAATCCGTTACCATGCGTTTTCGACCGGCGAAGTCACCACTAGAAAAGTGGACCCCTACGGATTGATTTTTCGCAAGGGCAAGTGGACGCTCGTCGCATTTGACCGGCTCCGACGAGACCTGCGCACTTTCGTCGTCAACAGGATATCCCGATGCAGGGTGAACCCCCGAAAGCCTGGAACGCCCGATTACCGAATCCCGAAGCATTTTTCGCTTAAGGCCTACCAGGACTTTCAGCCATGGGAGCTGGAGATTCATCCTCCGCTGAAAGTGCGGATCCAGGTGGCCGAGCATCGGCTTCCGGAGCTGCTGCCGCAGTTGAAAGGCGCCCGGGAGGTCGACGAGCGCGCCTTTGAGCTCTCCGTTTCAAACCGCCAGGGCCTGATTTCGTGGGTGCTGTCGCAAAAGACCGACGTCTTCGTCCTGGAGCCGCCTCAGATTCAAAATGAGATTCGACAGGTGTTGCAGAGTTTGACATGAACGTCACCGAACGCATCAATCGCATCCTGTCCATCCTGAGCATGGTCTCCCAGAACCAGGGCATTGCAGTTGAGGAACTCGCCGGAAAAGTGAGCATGCGTCCGCGTCAATTGATCAAGGAGCTGGAATTCATCACCTTGATCGGAAAGCCGCCCTTCAAACCGGACGACTACATCGACATCTACGTGGAAGACGGTCGGGTCTTCATCGAGTTCGATCAGGAGCTGAATCGCCCTCTGCGATTCACGCGACCGGAAGCCGTCGCCCTGCTGATGTCGCTGGAATTGCTGGACCCGGAACTGGATCCCTCCGGAGTGCGCTCGCTGAAGGAAAAGATCGAGAACCTGATTTCGCAGTCGGTTGACTCGGCAACGGTGCTGGAGGATCGGATCGTGCTGGAACGGCCGGGGAGGCTCGTTTCGGAGCATTTTCGGATGATTCGCCAAGCCATCGAGGAAAACCGCAAGCTTCGGATCGATTATTACTCGCTGACCCGAAATCAGACCGGCCGGCGCACCATTCGGCCTTATTTTCTCCTCAAATATCTGGGGTTTTGGTATCTGACAGGCTACTGCGAATCCCGAAAGGCGATCCGCACCTTCAAATTCGAGCGGATCCTCTCCGTCTCCCTTTCCAGGTCCACGTTCCCCGCGCCGGTCGATTTCGACGTGGACAAGTATCGCAGTCAATTTCTACAGTCGATGGGGGGAATTCGAGTGCTGATCCGCTTCGACTCCGAAGTGGCTCCGTGGATTCGAGAGCAATGGGCCAAGTCGGTCTCCGATGACGAAGACGGAAGCGTGATTCTGACCTTGTTCTGCGACACGCTGGAATTCCCCTCGCGGCTGGTCCTCGGCTCGGCGCCTTACGCGCATCCATTGAGCCCGGAAGAGTTCATCGATAAAGTGCGGATGGATGCCCTTGAAATCTGCGATCTGTACCAGACGCGCGCGGTTGTATAGATGCTTGGAGCGTCAGCGCCGGATTTAGTTCTCGGTTCGGGCAGAGGGCGAGCCCCGACGTCCCCCGTTGCCGACGACGCGAAACAACTCCGCAAGGGAGATTCGGGAGGTACTTGTCAGGAGGAGCCGTCTGAGTCATGCAGACTAGCGTCATGAGTCAGAATTTCGCACGCGGGCCCGTCGCGAGGCGCCGGAGAGCGGCGCGGATGCAAGGCGCCCGACGAAGGCCCGCGCAGGCGTACTCGCGCAGTGCGTCGAGCAGGCCGAGGAGCGGCGCCGCAGTAGGACTCGCGTGCAAAATCCGGGCTAGAATTGCGCAATCGTCAAACAGACTCCTGTTGCTCCTGGTTTCAGCTTTCGTATTCTCCGCTTCATTGACCGCACAGACCTCCGCCGGTGCCCGTCGACACGATTCAGGGATCTTTTTTCGGCACCTGATTCAGCAGCAGAAGGAATTCTGGGTTGGGCCGTATTCAAAAGAGCATTGGAACTCCAGGACTCCGATCCTGATGATCGGGATTTCGGCCGCATCCTTCTCATTAGATGGGGCGCCCTCCAGAAATCTGCGAGAAGCCGAATTCTTCAAGGGTTTGAACGACGCCTTGGACTCGACTTCCGCCAACTGGTCCTTAGCAGCTTATCCGTTGGGATTTATGATCATCGGAGAACTGACAAACCATGCGCCCATCGCCGAATACGGCTGGAAGTCGGGCGAAGCGATCATAACCGCGTTTTCAACGATGGCGGCGCTGAAAGCCGCCACGAGACGAGCGCGCCCGCACACCGGAGAGACTTACGCCTTCTTTAAAAGCGGAAATTCCTTTCCTTCCGGCCATTCCGCGGCCGTCTGGGCGGTTGCCGCGGTGACGACGCGCCACTTCTCCGATCGTAAATGGATCCCTTGGATCGTCTATCCGGCGGCAGCCGTCGTCAGCTTTTCTCGGGTCACTTCGGGTCACCACTTCGTC
>DATKAT010000008.1:0-5081 GCA_035514675.1 Acidobacteriota bacterium
GAGGGCGTTGAGTCGGCAACTGCGTTCCAGCACCTCGCGGCGACTGCGAAACAACCCGTGCGTCCAGATCATGGCCGGCTTTTCCTCGTCGCCGGGCAGGAGCCAGCCTTGAAGCCTTACGCCGTCCGCGCTCCGAAACTCAACCGATTCGCTGGGACAGCCCAGATCGGCGGGCGTCTCCTGGAGGGCTAGATCCTGGGGGCGGGTAGAGGCGGTCGAAAGGAAGGCGGAAAACAGAAGAGGGGCCAGAATGAAGACGGCGGCAGGAAGAAAGATCAAATAAGCCCACAGCGTTCGCCTGGCGATTCCGACGGCCGAAGGCCGGCGCCGCAAAATCCGCAGCCCAGACCAGACAACCAATCCCACAAGCGCGAAAAGCAGGGCCGATATCAGTGACAGCGCCAGGATAACCATTGCAGGAGCGCGAGTATATGAGAATTTGGCGGAGAGTGGGGAAGAAGGACAGGGGGAAACGCTCCGACGAATCCGGATCCGCCTCTGCGCGCCTGTCGCCCAACGGGCGTTCACTTGCAAAAAGTCGCGCAAAACCGAACACTATCCTTGCTGATCCAATTCTGAAGAGGAAAGGGAAGAACTCGTGGACAGATTCTGGCAGCAGCATTACGATGAAAAAGTTCCGAAGAGCCTCGAGTTCCCCGATCTCAGCCTGTATCAGTTGCTGCAAAGGGCGGCGGAGCGGAACCCTGGGGGCGCGGCCACATATTTTTTCGGGGCCCGTCTCAGTTATCGGCAGCTGCGGAGCGCCGTCGACCGTTTCGCCGGCGCACTCTCCAGACAGGGCGTCAGCCGAGGCGACCGGGTCGCTCTGATGCTTCCCAACATCCCGGGGTATCCGATCGCCCATTTCGCAACGCTCAAGCTGGGGGCCTTCGTGGTGCCCACGAATCCGCTGTACGTGGAACGCGAGCTGCAGCATCAGCTGAACGATTGCGGGGCGGAATCGGTCGTCGTGCTGGATCAGCTCTACCCGAAGCTGGAAAAGGTGCGCCATCAGACCTCGGTACGTCGCGTTGTGGCGATGAGCGTCGGCGATTTTCTTCCCTGGCCTCTGTCCGTGCTGTATCGGTTTAAGAACAAAGCGTCTGTTAGATCCGACCTGCGGGCGGGCCTGTTCTCCTATCGCGACTTCATCAAAGGCGCGGATCCGGCTCTTCCGGAAGCTCCCGTCAAACCGGACGACACGGCCACGCTGCTGTATACGGGAGGCACCACCGGCCTTTCCAAGGGCGCCGAACTGACCCACCGGAATCTGGTCGCCAATGTGCGCCAGACCCGGGCCTGGCTGTGGAGCATGGAGGATGAAAAAGATGTCCTGCTGTGCGTGCTCCCCTTCTTTCATTCCTACGGATTGACGACCGGAATGCACCTGGCGGTGTTGAGCCGTTGCACGATGGTTCTGTTGCCGCGCTTCGAACTGCCCGACGTAGCCAGACAGATTCAAAAAACCCGTCCCAGCGTTTTCTGCGGAGTTCCCTCCATGTACAACGCGCTGAGCCGGTATCCGAAGCTAAGCCAACGGGATCTCTCCTCCATCCGACTGTGCGTCAGCGGCGGCGCCGCCCTGCCCGAAGACGTTCAAAGCCGCTTCGAAGAAATGACGGGAGGAAAGCTGGTCGAAGGCTACGGGCTGACCGAAACATCTCCAGTGGCCCTGGTCAACCCGACGCATGGACACCGAAAGCCCGGCACGATCGGGATCCCGGTGCCCGAAACCGACGCCCGCATCGTCGACCCCGAGACCCGCAGCGCGCTCTCTTTCAACGAGGTGGGAGAGCTGGCGTTGCGGGGGCCTCAGATCATGAAGGGATACTGGAGGCAGCCGGAGGAAACCGCCCGGGTGCTGAGCGAGGGATGGCTCTACACCGGGGACCTGGCGTGCATGGACGAAGAGGGTTTCGTCAAAATCGTCGACCGGAAGAAAGATTTAATTATCAGTGCGGGTATGAATGTATACCCTCGTGAAGTGGAAGAAGTCCTTCAACTTCATCCCGCGATCGTGGAGGCTGCGGTCGTCGGGTCTCACAGTCAGCTTCGGGACGAAATCGTGAAGGCCTACATCGTGCTCGAGGAGGGGCGGGGGCTCAGCAAGTCCGAAATCATCGAGTTTTGTCGAGACAAGCTGGCCAAGTACAAGATTCCGCGTCAGGTCGAATTCGTGCAGGAACTGCCGAAGAGCGCCATCGGAAAGGTGCTCAAACGCGTCTTGAAGGAGCAGTAGCCAGGAGTCGGGAGTCAGGAGTCAGGAGACAGGAGTCGGGAGTCAGAATCCAGAATTCAGAATCGCAGGCCACGGATTTGCGGCTTTTGATTGCGGGTTTAACCTGAAACTTGAGACCTGAGACATGAAACCTGAAACTTGAATCCTGACTCCCGACTCCTGACTCCTGAATCCGGCGCGTCTCACGTTTCCCCCAGGAACCAGCGGGGACGGGGCGGCTCGGGCAGCGCGACGCCGAAACGCTCGCGTAGGGTCGAGCGGATCATTTCCACGGCTTGCTCGGGCGAGTCTGTGGTCATCAGAAACCGCGGGTCCTCCGGGCCGATCGTTCCCTCCCGAACCATGTCCTGTTCGACGAAGGATAAAATGGGCTTCCAGTAATCGGCGCCCATGACGACGATTGGAAATCCGCTGATTGTTCCGGTCTGAATCAAGGTGAGAGTTTCGAATACTTCATCGAGAGTCCCGAATCCTCCCGGCAGCACGATGAATCCATACGAGTATTTGATCAGCATGACTTTGCGGACGAAAAAGTAGCGAAAATCAACCGACAGATCGAGATACGGATTCGGATCCTGCTCGAACGGCAGAACGATATTGGCGCCCACGCTGTGGCCCCCTACGTCTTTGGCCCCTCGGTTCGCCGCCTCCATGATGCCCGGGCCTCCCCCTGTCATCACGGTAAATCCGGCGGATGCGAGCCGGCGACCGGTCTCCCGAGCCATTTGGTAGTAGGGATGCGATTCCTCGAAGCGAGCCGAACCAAACACGGTAACGGTCGGTCCGGCGAAGTGAAGCCTGCGAAACCCTCGAAGGAAATCCCACATGATTCTCAAGGTCAGGCCCAATTCAAAAGCGCGCCCCTTTGGGCCTTCCAGAAACTCCCGTTCGCCAGTTGACTCGATCCGTTCGTTCTTCACAGCTGAATCATGGTAACGATTCGCCGACGAGAAGAAAAATCGGGTTCGGAGCCTTGCGGACGAGACGATTCGCCTTTTCGGGAGCGAGTCTGCATGGGCAACCGTGCTAAGCTCTGCAGGTCGGGCGTGACGGAGCCCGTCAACCCGATCGATCTGCAAAAAAGCTGGAGGCGGAGTGGAGTCGTCAACGAGGTCGCCCCATTTTTCGGGATGCGTGGAGTTTGCCCGGAATCTGATTCGGACGCCGTCCCTGCCGGGTCAGGAGGGGGACGTGGCGCGACTCGTGCGGGAGGAGATGCGCCGCCTTCGCTACCACAATGTTTCCGTTGACGAAGTGGGGAACGTCATGGGGAAGATTCAAGGAGAGGGGCGGGCTGCTCCGATCCTGTTCAACGCCCATTTGGACCACGTCGATGCGGGAGATGTCGCGCGCTGGCCATTTCCTCCCTTTGAAGCGCGGATCCACGAGGATCGAATCTGGGGACGGGGAGCGGTCGACATCAAGGGGCCGCTGGCCGCTCAGGTCTACGGAGCGGCATCGCTGCGGCAGCCCGGAATTCGGCCCCCCGGAGACGTTTACGTGTCCGCCGTGGTGCAGGAGGAGATCGGGGGCCTGGGCGCCCGCTGGCTGGCGCAATCCTTGCCGGCGTCGTTGATTGTGGTGGGCGAACCGAGTCGAAACGAGCTCCGCCGGGGACACCGGGGCCGAGCGGAGATCGTGCTGCGCGTCCGCGGCCGGAGCGTTCACGCAAGCATTCCCGACGCCGGCGTCAATCCGCTGGCCGTCGTCGCTCGCTTCATTGTGGCCCTTGAGTCGCTCGGGCTGCCGGAGGATCCGGAGCTGGGATCGGCGACCGTTGCGCCGACGTTGGTGGGGACGGATCAAAGCAGCGCCAATGTGATTCCCGGAGAGGCGTGGCTGACCTGCGACTGGCGCAGCCTGCCTGGAGAGACCGGCGCGAAGATGCAGGCGCTGTTGCAGCGGATCGCCGAGGGCTGCCGAATCCCGGGCGCTGAGGCGGCGGTCGAGGCGCCGGCTCAGGAGCGAATTTCCTACACCGGCCGCAGCCAGCTTGTTTCAGCCCATCATCCGGCGTTCCTGCTTTCAGCCGAAGACCCGGCCCTGCGGGCGGCCGGCGAAATTCTGGATCGGGCCATAGGATTGAAGGCTCCGGCGGGAATCTGGAGCTTCGCGACCGACGGAGGGCATTTTTCGGCCGCAGGAGGCACGGTGATCGGATTCGGACCCGGCGACGACCGGCTGGCTCATACGGTTCGGGAATCCATTGAAATCTCGGATCTGGAGACCGCCGTCATGGGCAATCGGGCCTTGGCCCTGGAGCTGGCGGCGCAGCTCGGACAGCTTGCTTCGAGCTGAGCGAGCGCGCCGCTGAGGAACATCCATGCGGAACTCGAATTCAACCGGATGAAGCTGCGTTCCTAGCCCGCATTTCTCAAACCCCTCCGTGGCGAGGCGACGGAGAGGGGAGTGGATGCAAGGCGCGCGACGAAGGCCCCCGCAGTCGTACTCGTGCAGTACGTCGAGGAGGCGGAGGAGCGGCAACGCAGCAGACACGCCGCTATCCGGCGTCGCAGCAGGAGGGGTTTGAGAATTGCGGGCTAAGGGAAGCTTCCAGATGGCGAGAGAAACGAACAGGCGACGATTTCATCAGATTTCCGCCGGCAACGCCGACACGGCCGAAGCCGCCCGACGGATCCTGCAGGAAGGCGGAAACGCTTTTGACGCCGCTGTAGCCGCCGCCTTTACGGCCATGGTGGCCGAACCGACCCTGACCAGCGCGGGCGGCGGCGGTCATTTGATGGCCTTTACCGCCGACGGCCCTCCGGTCGTGTACGACTTTTTCGTCGACATGCCGCGCGGCGCGACCGATGGGATGGACTTTTTTCCGGTCGAAGTCGAC
>DATKAT010000009.1:0-5649 GCA_035514675.1 Acidobacteriota bacterium
CCTGCAGCCGATCGAAGGCGGCCGGACCTTCCCAACGGGACAGCTGCCGCCAGCCCCGCTCCAGGGCGGTTCCGACCGAACGGAAGAACCCGACTTGCTTGAAGCTGTCGAAGGTCACGACTTCGGTCCAGAAGACGTCCAGGGAATCGAGCGTCTGGCGGATCCAGCGACTCACTCCCGCCGCCGGTCCGCTTCCGCCCGGAGGCGTCGGATCGAACTCGACCCAACCGGCGCCCGGAAAGTAGGCCTCCACCCAGCTGTGCGCGTCCGATTGCCGGACCACGAACCAGTCTCCCCAGGTGTTGTATTCCCCCCTGCGGAAACCGTTGACCAGACGGGAGGGTATTCCCAAGGTCCGCAGCATGACCGCGTGCGCGGTAGCGAAGTACTCGCAGTGCCCTTCCCGAGAGTACAGCAGAAAATCGGCCAGCGGATCCGGGGATCGGGAAGGCGTATTTTCCAGCGAGTAATCAAAGCCGTCTTTCAGGAATCTTTCCAGGGTCAGGGCTTTGGCGAGGCCGCTCGATTGGCCGGCGGTCACCTGTTCGGCCAGGGAGCGAATGCGAGCGTCGATTCCGGAAAGCTGCAGGTACGCCTGCAGAATCTCCGCAGGAGGGGCCTCGTCGGTGACGGCGCTGAGCCTGCGGCCTCGCGGAACCCAATCGGAGTGCACGAAATAGCGGAACGGTTCGGAGTGGCGACTCTGAAAGAACAGGGCGCCCTGCTCGTCCTGAAACAGCCGCGCGCCTTCCAGAGTCAGCCCGGAAACCTGCACGACTTCCGGGGCGCCCAGGATGACCTGGGCAAAAGGCTCGACCGAGAACGACTGCGCGATCAGGGATTCGTTGCTGCGCCGCTTCCGATTGGTAACGAACCGGCCCGATTGGTCCTTATGGACCTCCGCCATGGAGGCCTTGCGGGTGTTTGACCAGACGCGCCCGTCGTAATGGTCCAGCGCCACTCCCCTCCACATGATTTCCCCGGGAACTTCCTCCGCGGGACGGTCGAGCTTAACGCGAAACACCACGTCGGAGTTGTGCAGGATCCTTCCCATCTCGCCCAATCGGACTTCCGTCGAGAATCCCGTGACGGTCGAGTCCTGACTGAATTGAGGCGAGAGAAAGCCCATCGAAAAGCGCGGAATGGCCAGGAAAATGGGAACCGAGAGCAGAATGATCAGACCCGTCATCACGGCGCTCAGGCTCAAATATCCCACCAGCGGGAAATCCGACTTCGGATTCTCCTGATAGGCAGACTGATTTTCGAAGAGGAGAAAAGCCAGAATGGCCAGGAAGAGGTAGATGACGAGCGTTCCGAAGAAAACGACCGAAATCGTGTAGGTGGAAGCGATCAGCAGCAGGGCGAAAGAGACCAGATACACCAGCAGAAAATCGCTCGGAAGTTTGCGAAAAAGCAGCTTGTACAGACCGAGCAGCAGCAGCAGCCGAACAGTAGCTCGGATGAAATCCCCAAAGACGGCAACGTCGGCGAGAAAGATCAGCAGCAGCACCAGCACCATCAGCGACTGTTTCCAGTGGGAGAGCGGCGCCAGGCGATAGCGCCAGCTGACCGCCAGCAGGAGAACGTACAGCGAAGCGGCAACGGGATGCACGCCTCCTGAGGCGACCGCAGCCAACAGGCCGCCGCACAAGAGCAGATAGCTGACCAACTCGAAGGCGATCCGGTAGTTCAACATCTCAAGAAATCGATCCACACCGCCGCCGGCCGGCCGGCAGGCGGACCTGCTGCAAAAACGATGGCCCGGGGGCCCGCTCGATGAAATGGGATCTTCCCTGCATCGCCGGGCTGCAGGGCGGCCAGGTAGCGCATCGCCTGATCGTAGGCTTCCGACTCCGCTGCCAGAAGCCATTCCCCGTCAGGCGCGATCAGCTCCACCGCCATGCCTCGGGTGCAATGGTGGTGGATCAGCGAGGCGACGATGGACACGGCTGATTCAAAGCGCTCCAGGTTTCGTCTCCTTCGATCCGGCAACGCAGGGACCAGGATCAGTTGCAGCGGCCATTCCTCTTCCTGGACGAATTCCTTGACCATGAGGCGGGAAAGCTTGCCGGTCGATTTCCAGTGCACGAAGCGTCCGTCGTCGCCGGCCTGATAGTCTCGGATGTTGTACAAGCCGGTTCCGTGCCCTTTTCGGTTCATCTGTTCCAATCCCTGCAGGGATGGAAAGCGGGCGCCCAGCTCTCTGATCGAGTAGAGGCGGGGATACACGGCGATAGTGCCGTCAACCGACAGCTTCCTTCCGCGGCTGAAAAACCCGAACGGAAGCCGCGTCCGCACTTCGAACCCTTCGACTGCGTACAGTCCGCGGCTTGAGAACGAGGTCTCCAGCCGCACCATCTCCGACGCTCCCCCGCGGATGTAGGCGAACCGTTTCTGCTGCTTGAAAAAATCGGTGGAGTCGGGCGCGGCCTCCCCCTGGACCTGAGCTCCGCACAGAACCAGGCCTGCCGACGGAATGCGCTTCTTGAGATTTTCGACGCTGAGGTGGAAAACGGCCCGCTGACCTGCGTGAATGGCCGACGGAAGCTGCATTCGCACTTGCAGGCCGTGGAGCATCAGATTGGAGACCATCGCCGACACCATCAGCGAGGCCAGCAGAAAGGAGAGAATCAAGATCAACAGATTGTTGCCGGTATTGATCGTCGCCAGGCCGATCATCAGAACCAGAAGCAGGAAAAAGGCGCCGCGCTTGGTCAGACGGAAGAATCGGAATCGCTCCCATAGATCGATGCGGGCGCGTAACAGGAGTTTAGGGATCACGGTGACGGTCACGACGACGGCAAGCAAAATGGCGATGGCGGCCAGAAAGGCCGCGGCCGAGTACTGTCCGTGAGCGCGTGCGAGGGAGCTGAATACGGCCAGCGTCAGAGCCGAACCCAGAAAGAGCGTGGCCCACAGGAATTCCTTGACGCTCTGCCGATCCGGTCGAATCGCAGACGGCTTCAAATCGGAACCTCCACCTCGCCCATCAGATCCCGAATGATGCTCTCGGCTTCGTCGCTGCGGTTGAGCGGCGAAGCGAATTTCGAACTGACGATGACTCGATGGGAAAATACGGGCAGCGCCAGCGCCTTGATGTCATCGGGGACGCAAAAGTCCCTTCCATCCAGGTAGGCGCGCGCCTGCGCGGCTCGATGCAGGGACATGGCTCCGCGCGGACTCACGCCGAGGTCGAGAAGCTCCGATTCGCGGGTCTTTCTGACTAGGGCCATCAGGTAGTCCAGCAGCGACTCATCGACTCGGACCGCCGACACCTCCTTTTGAGCTTCCAGAATGACCTCTCCGGAAATAACGGGCTGCAGCAGATCGGCCGACGCGTAATGGACTCCGCTGCGCAGGATTTCCTTCTCATGATCCTCGCTCGGATATCCCATCCGAACCCGCATCAGGAACCGGTCCAACTGCGACTCGGGAAGCGGATAGGTCCCGTGATGCTCGATAGGATTCTGCGTGGCGATCACGATAAATGGTTGATTCAGCGAATAGGTCTGGTCCTCCACCGTCACCTTCCCCTCGCTCATGGCTTCCAACAGTGCGCTTTGAGTCTTGGGCGTCGTGCGATTGATCTCGTCGGCCAGAATGACGTTTGCGAACAGCGGACCCTTCCGGAATTCAAACTGGTTGCGCACCTGATTGTAGACTGAAACGCCAGTCAGATCGGAAGGAAGCAGGTCGCTGGTGAACTGAATCCGGTGAAAGCTGCAGTCAAAAGAGCGGGCTAGAGCGTAGGCGAGAGTGGTCTTTCCGACCCCGGGCACGTCTTCGATCAGAAAATGCCCTTTGGCCAGAAGTGTGATGGCGGCCAGTCGAACGACCTCCGGCTTGCCTCGAATCACCTTTTCGACCGAGGCCAGGAGTTCGCGCAATCTGGAAGTCGCCGGGATCGCAGGCGGAGATGAATCCATCCTGCTTATGATACGCGGCGGGAGCGGATCGGTTCAATGGAGTCGCCGGAGGCGGCTCCGCAGGCGTCCCTTGAAGATGGAACGCTGGAGGCAGGAGTCGGGATTCAGGAGTCGGGAGTCAGAATTCAGAAACTCGGAACGCAGAACGCGGAACGTCCGCACGACCGGGGCCCCCGGTTCACTGAAACAGATTCTTCTGCGTGCGGTTGCGAGGATCGAGTCCGAAATGCTCGTAGGCCAGCGGGGTGGCCACCCGTCCCCGCGGCGTGCGACTTAGAAAACCGATCTGAATCAGGTACGGCTCGTAGATGTCTTCGATGGCGTCCTTTTCCTCGCTCAGAGCCGCCGAGATGGTCCCCAGCCCGACCGGTCCTCCGCCGAATTTTTCGATGATCGTGAGCATCAGCTTCCGGTCGATTTCATCAAACCCGAAACGATCGACGTGCATCATTTCCAACCCACGGGTGGCGTTTTCCAGGCTCACCGTGCCGTCGCCCCGGACCTGAGCGTAGTCGCGGACCCGCTTCAGGAGTCGATTGGAGATGCGCGGGGTGCCCCGGCTGCGCCGGGCCACCTCCAGGGCGCCTTCGGCATCGATTTCTACGCCCAGGATTCCGGCGGAACGGGTCACGATCCGGGTCAGGCTTTCGACATCGTAAAAGTCGAGCCGCTCGATGATGCCGAAGCGGGCCCGCAGCGGAGAGGTCAAGAGGCCGGTGCGGGTGGTTGCGCCGATCAGGGTGAACTGCGGGATGTCGATTTTGATGGATCGGGCGCCCGGCCCTTCGCCGATGATGATGTCGATCTGAAAATCCTCCATGGCCGGATAGAGGATTTCTTCGATAGAGGGGTGCAGGCGGTGGATCTCGTCGATAAACAGCACGTCCCCTTCGGCCAGATTCGTCAGGATGGCGGCCAGATCCCCCCGCTTCTCGATGACCGGCCCGGCGGTCGATCGGAAGTTCACGTTCATCTCATTGGCGATGACCTGAGCCAGCGTCGTCTTGCCGAGTCCCGGCGGCCCGAAAAGCAGGATGTGATCCAGAGCCTCGCCTCGCCGGGCGGCCGCCTCAATGGCGATCTTCAGGTTTTCCTTGACCTTGTGCTGGCCGACGTATTCGGACAGAGTGCGCGGCCGCAGACTGCTTTCATAGCCGGTGTCCTCCTCCAGGGGAGAGGGATTCATCATTCTTTCGTCGGTCATGACTGCCTAACCCGCCAGCTCGTTGAGCGAACGCTTTAAAAGCTGGTCGAACTGCTCCCCTCCCACCGATCGCACCGCTTTTCCTGCGGCCCTTTCCGCCTGGTTTCGAGGATACCCCAGGTTCACCAGCGCCGACACGACGTCCGAGTAGGCCGGGCCGGCCGGAGAAACCACGCCTGCAGCCTCCGCTTCCGGGAACAGGGCCCGCACCTTCTCTCCGAGCTCCAGGGCGATTCGCTGGGCCGTCTTCTTTCCAATCCCGGGAATCGTCGCCAGTCTTCCGGTGTCCCCCGCCGAGACCGCCTGAATCAAATGATCCAGGGGAAGGCCGGAAAGAATCGTCACCGCCAGACGGGGTCCGATCCCCGAGACCTGAATCAACTGCAGAAACAACTGCCTCTCCTTGGGCGTGAAGAATCCGAACAGGCTCAGACTGCTTTCGGTCACATGGGTGTGAATCTGCAGACACACATCGCCTCCGGCCTCTCCCAGTTCGTAGTAAGTCGAAACGGGAATGTG
>DATKAT010000010.1:0-7390 GCA_035514675.1 Acidobacteriota bacterium
CTGAAGGCGCAGCTCGCCGAAGCGGCGGCGGGGAAGCGGTTTCTGCTGCAGGGCGGCGACTGCTCCGAGAACTTTCAGGAGTGCAGTTCCTCGATTATCGCCAATAAGCTGAAGATTCTGCTGCAGATGAGCCTGGTGCTCATTCACGGAGGACGCAAGCGAGTCATCCGAGTGGGGCGCATCGCCGGACAGTTCGCCAAGCCCCGCTCTTCGGATGTGGAGACGCGCGACGGCGTTACGCTTCCCAGCTACCGGGGCGATCTTGTAAATCGAACGGCCTTTACTCCTCAGGACCGCGAGCCGAATCCCGAACTGTTGCTTCGCGGCTACGAGCGGGCGGCCTTGACGCTGAACTTCATCCGGTCCCTGGCCGACGGCGGCTTCGCAGACCTGCACCATCCGGAATATTGGAATCTTGATTTCGTTACGCACTCGCCTCAAGCGAGGGAGTATAGGCGAATCGCCGATTCGATCGGGCGCTCGCTGGAGTTTTTTGAAACCTTAACCGGAATTCGGCCGGGCGAACTGGAGCGGGTCGATTTTTACACCAGTCATGAAGGGCTGCATCTGTATTACGAACAAGCGCAGACCCGTCACGTCCCGCACCGGACCGGATGGTACAACCTGTCCACTCATTTCCCATGGATCGGGGAGCGCACGAGCAGCCTGGACGGAGCGCACGTCGAATTTTTTCGCGGAATACGCAACCCAATCGGCCTTAAGGTCAGCGGGCGGATCGATTCATCCGAACTGACCGAGTTGGTGCGAGTGCTCAGTCCGGAGGACGAACCGGGACGACTGACTCTGATTCATCGCTGCGGGGCCGAAGGGACTGAAAAGCATCTGCCCCGCCTGATCGACGCCGTCCGTCAGGCCGAGCGAACCGTCCTATGGAGCTGCGACCCCATGCACGGAAACACTGAAACCACCGGCAGCGGATACAAGACGAGGGATTTCGGTAAAATTCTCAGAGAGCTTGAACTGGCTTTCGAAATTCATCGGGAGATGAAATCGAATCTCGGGGGAGTCCACTTCGAACTGACCGGCGACGATGTGACTGAGTGCGTGGGAGGAGCGCGCGGCCTCAAGGAGGCCGATCTGGCCATCGCCTACAAGACCCAGGTGGATCCACGCCTCAATTACGAGCAGGCGCTGGAAATGGCGATGAAGATCAGCTCGCTGATGCGGCGAAGCGATGCTTGATCCCAACCCGGGGCTGGCCCGCATTTCTCACACGGCTCCGTCGCGAGGCGGCGGAGAGCGGCGCGGAACCAAGGCGCGCGACGAAGGCCCGCGCAGTCGTACTCGTGCAGTACGTCGAGCAGGCCGAGGAGCGGCAACGCGGTAGACGCGCCGCTCTCGGGTGCCGCAGTAGGAGACGTGTGAGAAATGCGGCCCCTACGCCTTAGCCAGTTCCTCAGCCTCGTCAACGAGGGCTTCAACGGAGCTGAGACCGCGGCTCCAAAAGTCCGGGTCCTGCAGATCGATGCCTAATCGCGCCACCAGCGCGTGAGGCCAGTCCGAGCCGCCGGCTCGGAGGACCTCCAGATACTCTTCGGCGAAGACCGGGCCCTCTTCGCGGTAGCGGGCGTATATGGCCAGCACGAGAAGCTCGCCGAAAGCGTACGCGTAGACGTATCCGGGCGTATGGATGAAGTGGGGAATGTAACTCCACCAGATGCGATAGTGGTCCCCCAGCGTGACCGAGTCCTGAAACATGGCGCCTTGGGTCTGCATCCAGTATTCGCAAAAATCGTCGGCGGACAATTCGCCCCTGGTTCGGCGGTGCTCGTGGATGAGGGCTTCAAACCGGTTCATGGCAATCTGACGGAAGACAGTCGCCGTGGTATCGCCGATCTTGCCGATCAACATTCCGAGCCGCTGCTTCGGATCGGTTTCCCGACGCATCAAATTCTCAAAGACCAGCATTTCGCCGAACACGGAGGCGGTCTCGGAAGTCGTCAGAGGCGTCCTGGAGTGAAACGCGCCCTGGCTTCTGGCCAGATACTGGTGCACGCCGTGACCCAGTTCGTGGGCCAGGGTCTGGATGTCGCGGAGGTTTCCCGTATAGTTCAGCAGGATATAGGGATGAGCCTGCGGCACGGCGCGATGGCTGAAGGCGCCCCCGCGCTTGCCCGGCCGCACGGCCGCATCGATCCAGGCGCCTCGGAAGAAATTCCGGGCGATGTCTCCCATCTTCGGATGGAACGACGCATAGGAGGAAAGCACGATCTCTTGAGCCTCCTCCCACAAGATTTTGCGGTTGACGGGGGCGATCGGCGCGTAGCGGTCATAGTCGAACAGCGCTTCCAGATCCAGCAGATCGCGCTTCAGGCGGTAAAAGCGGGCCACGATGTCAAAGCGTTCGGTAACCGCGCCCACCAGGGCGGCGACCGCTTCATCGCCGATTTCATTGGACAGGTTGCGGGCCGACAGCCAGTGAGGATACCCGCGGAGGCGGTCGTCCGAAGCCTTCTCCGCCAGCATGGTGTTAAAGACGAACGTCAACTGGCGAAGCTTCGCGCGAAGGCCTTCAGTGAAAGTCATGGCGGCCTCCCGACGCGTCGAGCGGTCGGAGTCGTACAGTTTAGAAAGTATCTCCTGCTCGGTCAGGTCGCGACCCTGAAATTGAAATCGCGCGGCGCCGAAGGTCTCGTCAAAGAACCGGCCCCAGGCCTCCGGACCGGTGATGGCTTTCTCGGAAAGTATTTTTTCCTCGGCCTCCGACAACAGATGCGGTTTGCGCAAGAAAAGCGTTTCCAGGTAGTGCTTGTACGAATCCAACCGATCGTTGTTAATGTGCTGCGCGAGGAGGTCTTCCGACAGATTGATGATCTCCAGCTCGAAAAAGAGCAGGAGCTTTTCAATTTCCAGCACCCGCTCCCGCACCTGCTGCAGAAGGGCGCCCCGAGAGGGGTCTTCGGTGTTGGTGCACCAGTGCAGGTAGGCGTACGTCATGGCCCGGTCCGTGCGATCGACGATTTCCTCGATCTGGCGCATTCCTTCAGCCAGTTCCGAGGAGTCGAGCCCGGCCAATGCGCCGTGAAACCGCCGGTTGAACTGATCGGCCCGCTTCTCTGCCAGCGTCAGGTCGGATTCCAATTGCGCCCGGCTGCGATAGAGGTCTTTGAGATTCCATTTGACTTCCTCGGCGCCGTTGAACTCCTGATTGGGTTCGACGTGACTCATCAAGGCTCCTTCGCTCCGCTTGCTTCGTTGGTTTGCCGCTTCGCCTCAAATTCCGTAGCAAGCCTGACTAATATACCGTGCGGGAGGCCGCACGGGCATCAGACATGCCGCCGGCCGGCTGAAGGCCGCAGACCGTCCAATCGGCGGACGCGGCAGCGGCGAATCGATTCAGCCGGCAGGGAGGACGCCCTGCCGGCGCGCTCAAGGCTCCGCCCAGATGCGGACTCGATCGAATCGCCCGGGGTCGTCAAAGGAGCCGACGCCGATCCGGCCTTTTCCAAGCGTCCGGTCGGTCGCTCTCATGATCGGTTCGGAGTCGTCGTCGAAGTAAACCAGGATCAGGCCGTTTTCCACATTTCTCCGCACCCGCACGGTATGAAAGCGGCCGTCCTTCCAGCGAGTTCCGTCAGTACGCTCTTCCGCAATGGAAACGCGGGGTTCGTCGTCGACCAGAAAGATCGAATTGGCATGAGGGTCGGCAACGGTGGCCAGGTGCGCGTAATAAAAGCGAGTCGGACCCTGCCAGCCGAAAAAGAGGCACAGATCGCGATGGTCGTACTCCCGGCTGGTCGACTCCATCCGAACCTCCAGCAGAAAATTCTCGAACTCCTGGTCGCGGATCAGCGCGATATTGAGAGGCGAGCGAACGGGCGGCTCGTAGCGGCTGTTCTGGAACAGCGAGAGCACGGGGTTTCCATTCAGCATCTCCAGTCTCCAGGCGTCCGGGTCCGTAAACTCCCAACGGTCCAGGTTTTCTTCGAAGTCATCGGAAAATAGCAAAGGCGTCGGGCTTTCCGGCCCGGCGCAGCCCGCCGCCAGGAGGATCAAGAAAAATAGAAACGAAAATCGCCCGGCCCTCGTCATTTTCCTTTATTCTGACCAATGGCGCGCCATGTGGCAATGGGGATTTCGAGGAATGTGTCAATGAATTCTGCAAAATGGGGCTTTCAGACGCGGTTGATTCACGCCGGAGAACCTATCCCAAAAGTGGAAGGCGCCGTCGTGCTGCCGATCTTTCAATCGTCCACTTACTTGTTCGGCGGCGAGTCTCGATACGAAGACCTTCGCTATATTCGTCTGAACAACTCTCCCAATCATCGGGCGCTGCATGAAAAGCTGGCCAATCTGGAAGGAGGAGAGGCGGGCCTGGCGGCGTCCAGCGGTATGGCGGCCATTTCAACCGCCCTGTTGAGTCTGGTCGGTTCCGGAGACCATATCCTTGCTCAGAGCGGGCTTTACGGCGGGGCGCACGATCTGCTGACCCGTGACTTTCCGGAACTGGGAATCGAGTCCGATTTCTTTGACGCCGCCGATCCAAAGGACCTCGAGCGGTTGCTGCGGCCGACCACCCGGCTCGTGTATGTCGAAAGCATCTCCAATCCACTCATGCGAGTGCCCGATTTCGAAGCGATCGTTGATTTCACGCGGCGGCACGGACTGGCGGCAGTCGTCGACAACACTTTTCCGTCTCCATTCAACTTCCGCCCGCTGGAATGGGGTTTTGACCTGGCGCTGCACAGCGCCACCAAGTACCTGAACGGCCACTCCGACGTGGTGGCCGGGGCGGCGATCGGTTCCCGCGAACGGATTGAAAGCATGAACCGCAAGCTGATTCACTTTGGAGGCTGCCTCGATCCTCACGCCTGCTTTCTGCTGCAGCGCGGACTCAAGACGCTGGCCCTCAGAGTGCAGCACCAGAACGCCTCCGCTCAGTGCGTTGCCGAAGCGCTGTCGGCCCACCCGGCGGTCGAGTCGGTCCATTATCCCGGCCTGGACAGCCATCCCGAGCGGCCTCGGGCCGCCCGTTTCTTTCGGGGATGCGGGGGCATGCTCAGTTTTGAATTGAAAGGAGGCGCGGAAACGGCCGATCGATTCATGAAACGGCTGCAACTGGCCGCAATCGCGCCCAGTCTGGGAGGGGTGGAGACTTTGGTGACGCGTCCGGCCGCCACTTCTCACTCCGGCTTGAGCGCCTCGGATAGAGAGCGATTCGGAATCGGCGACGGCTTGATCCGAATGTCGATCGGAATTGAGGATGCGGAGGACCTGCTGCTGGATCTTCAGGGGGCTTTGAAAGAATTGTGATCTATGAGTGAGCAAAAGACCCATACGACGGCCCTGTGGATCAGCGAGAAAATGGCTGAGATCCCGCCCTTCCTGGCGATGGAAATCTTCGAACATGCACGCCGCTTGGAAGAGCAGGGTCGCCGCATTGTGCACCTGGAAGTGGGAGAACCGGATTTCGATTCTCCCAAAGTGGTTTGCGACGCTGGAGTTGCAGCGATTCGGCAAGGGTTTACACACTACACGCCGTCGCTCGGTCGGATCGAATTGCGGGAAGCGGTAGCCGAGTTTTACCAACGGGAGTACGGAGTGGAAATCGCCTCTCAGCGAGTGGTGATTACGCAGGGCAGCTCCGCCGCCTTGGTGCTGGCCTTCGCGGTGCTTCTGGATCCGGGGTCTGAAGTCCTGATGACCAATCCCTGCTATGCCTGTTACCCCAAGATCGTGCGAGTTTTCGAAGGCCGTCCGCGAATGGTGCCGGTCAGCGAACGGGACGGCTTTCAGTGGACGCCCCAGGCCCTGGACCGCAATCTGACGGACCAGACGCGGATCGTGGTCGTCAACTCTCCGTCAAATCCAACCGGAACACTGCTTTCGGCTGAGCGGCTCCGACAGATCGTCGAACAGGCGGAAGGAAAGGCCATGATTCTTTCCGACGAGATCTATCACGGCCTTGTTTACAGCGAAAAGGCGCACTCGGTCCTGGAGTTCAGCGAGGATGCGATCGTCGTCAGCGGATTTTCCAAGCGCTTCGCCATGACGGGGTGGCGGCTCGGCTACGCCATCCTTCCGGAGCCGCTGATTCGGCCGTTTCAGAGCCTGCAGCAGAACCTCTACGTATCGCCCCAGGATTTCGCTCAGTTCGCGGGGATTGCTGCGTTGCGGAATTCGCTTCCCGAGGTGGAGCAGATGCGCCGGGAGTACGACCGCCGTCGCAAGTTCGTCTTGGGCGGCCTGAAGGAACTGGGCCTGGAGCCGGTTGTGGAGCCGTTGGGCGCGTTCTACGTGTTTGTCAATATCTCCCGCTTCACCGATTCCGTCTACGATTTCTGCATCGAATTGCTGGAGACTGCCGGCGTCGCGGTCACTCCGGGAACCGATTTCGGTTCTCAAGGAGAAGGCTTCATTCGAATCGCCTACACGCAGTCGATGGAGGATCTGGAGGAAGGCTTTCGCCGCATCCGCGGATTCCTGGCTGCCAAGGGAAGAGTCTGAAGGAGGCGAGCCGACGCGGCGAGTCGGGTCCGAAAGGCATTGGGCCTCGGCGTCATGCGCCCCCCATGGGAACGATGACCCGGTCGATTTCCCGGCAATTCCCATCAGGCCCTTTTTCTATACTGGATGCAGTTGGTCGGGCCCGTTGCTAGCCCGGATCTTGCACGCGGGTCCGGCGCCGCAGCAGGATCTGCGTGCAAGATCCGGGCTGGGAATGCCATGAAGAAGCTGCTTGCTTACGTTGCGGTCCTCGGTCTCGCCGTCGCCGTCGTCTACTTCTTTTTAACCGGGGAGCCTTCGCCCGATGATTTTCCTCGCGACGTGCCGCTTCCCGTTGAACATCGAGTGCAGATTTTTTTCGGCAACAGTGAAAAGGATCCGGACATGCTGCTGTGCGACAGCGTTCATCCTGTCGACCGGACCGTTCGCGCCGTTGGCGATCCAATCAGAGCCGCGCTGGAGAATCTGCTCGAAGGGCCCAGACTGGAGGAGGAAGCTCGCGGATATTTCACATCGCTCAACAAAGGAGTGGAAATCAAGGAATTGATCGTGCGGGAAGGCGTAGCGATCGCTAACTTTGACTACCAACTCGATCGCGGGGTGGCGGGCTCTTGCCGGGTCGAGGCCATTCGGGCCCAGATCGAGCGGACCCTGCTGCAGTTTCCCGACGTCGAGAACGTCCGCATCCTGGTAGAGGGCCAGGAGGAAACGGCTCTTCAACCTTAACCCGGATCTTGCACGCAGGCTGACCCGTGTCTGGAACCCGCTTCAGGGAGCGACAAACCGGCCATTACAATCCCTCCAGAAAGCGTTCGATCAGCTCGACGTATTGTTGAGGATGCTGCAGGTAGGCGTGGCCGTGGCCGGCGTCGGGTAAACGAACCAGTCGGCTGAGGGGATGGGCGCTTGCCCGGCGCAGCTC
>DATKAT010000011.1:0-6444 GCA_035514675.1 Acidobacteriota bacterium
CAGCGTGTACTCGCCGCGAGCCGCCTCCAGTGATGCCTGAGCGCGGATTTCCGAGAGGCTGCCCCGAAGAGAGGTCTCGTGGAGCTTCGTCATTTCCCGGATCAGGAAGGCTTCGCGGTCGCCGAGCGCCTCCTCGATCTCCAGCAGGGAGCGGGCCAGTCGGTGGGGCGGCAGGTAAAGGATCAGAGTGGCGGAAACGCTTGCGATCTGAAGCAACTCCTCGCGTCGGGCCGCAGCCTTTTTCGGAAGAAATCCGACAAAAAGAAAGCGATCCGAAGGCAGTCCGGAGACCGACAGCGCAGCCACTGCCGCGGAAGGTCCTGGCACGGGGATCACTGGCACTCCGCATTCGTGGCAGCGTCGCACCAGTCGATACCCGGGATCTGAGACCAGCGGCGTTCCAGCATCGCTGACCAAAGCGATCGTATCGCCGCCGATGAGTCGATCCAGCAGCTCAGCGGCCCTTTCCTCTTCGTTGTGCTCGTGATAGCTGACGGTTGCGGTGGCGATTGCAAAATGATTCAAGAGCTTGCGCGTACGACGGGTGTCTTCGCAGGCGATCCAATCAGCCTCGGAAAGAATGGTGCGGGCCCGTTGCGAAAGATCGTCCAGGTTTCCTATGGGCGTGGCGACCACGTAGAGGGTTCCAGCCCCGGCGGTTCTCATGTCGAACCATTCATTGCATAAAGCATTTCCTCGACGGCCTGACCCATGCCGACCAGAGCGGCCCGAGCAACGATGTTATGACCGATGTTCAATTCCTCCACTTCGGGAATCGAAGAGACCGGGCCGACATTTCGGTAGGTGAGGCCGTGGCCTGCCAGCACGCGCAAATCCAGCTTCCTGGCGTGCTCGGCAGCGTCCACAATCTTGCCGAGCTCCTCCAGAAACAACGGGTCAGCCTCATCCAACGCTTTGGGCGCCGCTTCGGAATAAGCGCCCGTATTCAATTCAATCAGGCTGGCGCCGGAGGCGCCTGCCCGCTCAATCTGTTCGATTTCAGGATCAATGAACAGCGACACCTGAATATCCAACGCATGGAGCCTATTGACGGCGTCGCGCACCGGATCCAATGTTCGGACCAGGTCCAAGCCCCCTTCGGTGGTGATCTCGTCAGCGCGTTCCGGAACGAGCGTGACCGTATCGGGTTTCAGATCGGCCGCCAGAAAGAGGTTCTCCTCGCTGACCGCCATTTCGACGTTTAAGCGAGTGGTCACAAGCTGCCGCATCAAACGGACATCTCGTTCCTGAATGTGGCGACGGTCCATTCGCAAGTGCACGGTGACGCCGTGGGCGCCGGCCAGCTCCGCCATCAATGCGGCTGTAACAGGGTCGGGTTCGATAGCCTTTCGAGCTTCGCGAATGGTGGCGATGTGGTCCACGTTGATTCCAAGTCGTGTCATTTCGAAATCCTCAGAGCCGGGGGGGGCTCGTAGCGTCCCCGAAAGTCGTTCCAACGGATCCGGAAAAGGTCGAGGAAAGTCCAAAAGGCGTCCGGGAACATTCGCACCTTGCTTCCCTCTCGATGTCGCCAGACCACCGGTACTTCGGCCATGCGAATGCCCCACTTGCGGGCGATATACAGAATCTCGACGTCAAAGGCGAAGCGATCGATCCGCTGCCTCTCGAATATGGCTCGACAACTTTCCATTTCAAACAGTTTAAAGCCGCACTGCGTATCCCGATAGGGAAGGCCGGTCAGCAGCCGGACCATTCGATTGAACGCTTTGCCCGCGTTCTCTCGAAACCAGGATTGCCGAACTTCCACCCGCGAGCCGATCACGTCGCGCGAACCGAATGCGAGGCGGACCGGCCCCCCCATGACCGCTTCCTCCAGCCGCGCCAGCTCTTCCAGCGGCGTGCTCAAATCGGCGTCGGTGATGAGCGAGTAACGACCCCGGGCCGCCAGCATTCCCTTGCGGACGCTGTGGCCCTTTCCTCGGTTGCCGGAGTTTCGCAGAGTGTGGACCGCGTTCTTGCCGAGTCTTTCTCCTGCAGCCAGCGCTATCCGGCACGTCGCATCCGTGGATCCGTCGTCGACGACCAGGATCTCAAAGGGCGCGTTTCGCAGCTGAAAAAAACGGAAGATCTGATCGATGCTATCCTCCAGACGCCCTTCTTCGTTGTAGGCTGGGACGACGATGCTGATCTCCGGCGCGGTCATTCCAGTATCGACAATCCCGACTTCAATCTCTGCAGGGTCCGGTCGCGACCCAGCAGGATCATAACGTCGAAGATCCCGGGAGACGCCGACTTGCCCGTCAGCCCCAGCCGAACGGCGCCAATCAACTGCCCGAGCTTCAGCTCGTGCGCGGCAGCGATTTCCCGCAGCAGGGGCTCCAGACTTTCCGGGCTGAATGATTCCAGACCTGCAAGCTTTTCCTGCAGTTCCTTCAGCGCGAGCTGAAGACGGTGCCGGAGGGGCGGGTCCAGACCCGCTCGGAAGCGTTCGACCGACTCGGAATCCAGCGCCAGTTCCTCACGCAGAAAAGGAAGCGCGGCCGCGGAAAATTCCGTCAGCAACTGAATTCTCGGATGGAACAGTTCCACCAGCGAGAGAAACCAGGCGCCTTCTCGATCCGCCCACTCCTCGCGCCACAGGCCCGCGGATTCCAGAAAGGGAACCAGTCTTTCGGCCAGCTCGGCCGGCGAAAGCTTCCGCAGGTACTGCCCGTTCATCCAGGCCAACTTCTGAAGGTCGAAGACCGCATCGGAGCGGTTGACTCCTTTCAGCGAAAAAAGGGAAATCAGCTCTCGGTCGGCCACGATCTCCCGATCGTCGCCCGGAGACCAGCCCAGCAGGGCCAAATAGTTTCGCAGCGCCGCATCCAGGAAACCAGTCTTGCGAAACTCAGTCACCGAGGTGGCGCCGTGACGCTTGCTTAAGCGCTGGCGGTCCGGACCCAGTATCAGAGGCAGGTGAGCAAACTCCGGCGGCGAGGCTCCCAGCGCCCGGTAAATCAGCAGCTGCTTTCCCGTATTCGAAAGATGGTCGACCCCCCGGATGACGTGAGTGATGCGCATATCCAGATCGTCCGCCACCACGCACAAATGGTAAGTCGGAGTTTCATCGGAACGCAACAGAACGAAGTCCTCCAGTTGCTCGGACGCAACTTCGACGTTGCCGTAAACCTGGTCGAAGAATGGAACCTGCTCGCCTTCCGGCACTTTGAAGCGAACGGCAAACGGGGCGCTCTTGTCCAGCAAGCCCTGAACGTCAACCTCGGAATAAGCGCGAAATCGGCGGTAAGCGTCCGGTTCGGCGCCGCCGGAATCGAAATCCCGGTAGGCCCAGCCCGAATCCAGGAGCTGCTGCGCACGCTGACGGTAAAGTTCCAGCCGCTGTGACTGAAAATAGGGGCCTTCGTCCCAGTCGAGCCCAAGCCAGCGAAGCCCTTCCAAGATCCCCTCGACCATTTCCCGGCTCGACCGCTCAACATCCGTATCCTCGATTCGCAGCACGAGGGTCCCGCCGCGGGATTTTGCAAACAGCCAGTTGAACAGAGCCGTGCGCGCGCCGCCGAGGTGCAAATGCCCGGTCGGGCTCGGAGCGAACCGGACTCGTGGATTGTTCGCTGTCACACCCGTAAAATAACACTTTACAGGGACTCCGGCGCGAGGAACGGGCTGGAGCATGCCCTCAGGTTGCCAGTTCGACAATCCTGCAGGCGGAGCTGAAGGACGAATGGAATCTGCAATTTACCTGATCACTCAAATCCGCTGGCGCGACGTGCTGGATATCCTGATGGTGACCGCCATCGTAGTGTGGCTGTATCTTCTAGTCCGTGGCACCCGCGCATTTCGAATTCTGTTGGGCCTCGGACTGGTGGTCATCATCTACCTGTTCGCACATTTCTGGGGGCTGGTCCTAACCGAGTGGTTTCTGCAAGGGCTTGTCCAGGCGGTAATTCTGTTCATCCTCATAATTTTCGCCCCCGAAATCCGGCAAGCGCTGGAACGACTTAACCCGCTAAGAATTTGGAACCGCCCGGCCAAGTCCGATTTCGACGATGAAATTGAGGAAGTGGTGCGGGCCTGCCAATATTTCGTCGCTCATTCGATCGGCGCGATGATCGTGTACGAGCGCAACGACAGTGTGGCCCCGCTGGTGCGGCCGGGCATTCCCGTTCAGGGGCGCGTACGGGAGGAAACCCTGGTTGCATTGTTCATAACCAGCGCTCCGACGCATGATGGCGCCGCCTGGATTCGGGATGACGTGCTCCACCAAATCGGCGTCTTTCTGCCCATCTCTGAACGGGACCATTCGAAGAAATACGGCAGCCGCCACCTTGCGGCGCTCGGTCTCAGCGAATCGAGCGACGCCCTGGTCGTGGTTGTCTCCGAAGAGCGGCGCGTGGTCTCGGTAGTTCAGGATGGCCGCTTGGAGGAGGTCGACGATTGGGGCCGGTTCGAATCAATTCTTCGCGAGGAACTGGGAAAGACCGTCCAGCTCCGTCAGCCCACTCTGGGCGAGCTGATCTCCAAGGAGTGGCGCGTTAAAGTCGCCACCTTGCTTCTGGTGACTCTTGCCTGGTTCACGGTGGCCGGCGGGCAGGAGATTGAAGGGGTTTACGCCGTGCCGATTCAAACCGTCAATCTACCTGAGCACCTCTCCTTCGCCCTGCAGCCGGTGGACCAGGCGTTTGTGACGCTTTCCGGCACGCGTCTGGCCTTGGCCCGCCTTGATTCGTCCACCCTGCGGATTTTCCTCGACCTGTCAGACGTTTCCCCCGCCACTCGCTCAGTCCCCATTCACCCCAGTCGAATCCACGTTCCGCCCAACATCCAGGTCGCACGAATCGAACCGCAAGCGGTCGCAATCGAAGTGGAGACGAGATGAACGGTATGTGCAGCGCATTCGACGGTTTGTCGCCGCGGGATGAGGCCTGTGGAGCTGCCCAACCCGAGCCTCCATTCGCGCCCGAATTTTCAGGGAACCAGGAAATGGGTACGATTGAGCCCGCATGTATCAGATCAGCAGAGCCATCCAGCGGAGGCGGCAACATTCGGAAAGCGCCCTGAGCCTGTTTGATTACGGCGTGGAAGTGGACCCGTACGGTCCCTTGATGCGGTGCGGAGAAACGGAGCTGCAGGCTGATTCAGAAATTGTGATCCTGTCGGAAGAAGAGGTGGACTGCATTCTTTTCCTGTTCCTCGGGGAGATGACAGTGTCATCGGACAGAATAGCCGATCACATGACGGCTGATTCCCTCCTGATCTTCCCTGCTTCATCGGAAGAGGCCGGCTTACGACTGCAAGGCGGGTCCCGGAAAAGCCGCTTCCTGCAATTGACCTTGAAGCGTTCGCCCGGCGAAAGACGCGATCGAACCATGGCGCGACAGCTGAATCCCAAAGACCGACGGGGGACCCTGCAGCCCGTCGCTTCCGGGCAGGGTCACGTCGATGCGGCGCCCTTGGCCTCGGATTCGGCCGTCTATCTTTCCCATCTGAGGCCCAGGGAGCAGGTCGTGTTCGAGACGTTGATTCAGCGGCGCAGTTACGTCTACGTGCTGGAAGGGACGCTGCGAGTCGAAAACGAGCGCCTGCACCAGGGCGACAGCCTGCGGACCGATCGGGAAGCCGTCATTCCGCTCAGCAGCAGCGGCCATTGCCAGTTCGTCCTGGCCGACTTGCCTTCCCGCGAGGCCGCGCAGGTAAAGCCCAGCAGCGGCGAGCTGCCGCGAGGCGCGGGCCATTGAAGATGGCCGCTTACTGAACGGCTACGACCTTTCCGTAAATCCCCTCGCGAGTCGTGGTGACATAGACCATGCCGGCGGCCGCGGAGGCGGATTCAAAAGTCAAAGAATAGACGCCGTCCAGTTGACCGCGAACGCGCTCCAGAGCCGGAAGCAGCAGGGAAGGCGTCGGCAATTCGTGATAAGTTCCCGAGGCCGCCGCCAGCTTTTGAAGCCATTCCTTTCCGTTGCGGTGCTGCTGGCCGACTTTGTATTCGGCCCAGTCCCTTTCCCGGCTTCTGGGGGACCCAACGAAGATTCCGCCTACGTCGCCGCCGGTCGTGCCGGGGGGCAAGTCGAAGATCAAATCATCCTGGGGGTTCTGCATGAAGCGGTACACTTCGCGTCCGTCGTAGTGCAGGACGTAGGTCAAGAGGCGCTCGGATTGGATCGTCTGCAGGGCCTTCTCCCAGGAAGCGGAGCTGCCCAAATCGAAGCCGTCCGTAATGAGGATCATGGCCTCTCGAAAAGTTTCGGCATCGAACTTCTGCGTCGCCGCCATGACGATCGCATCCCGCAGAATGGTCTTCAGCTTGACTTTGGAGTCCCGCAACGACTGGACGGCGGCCAGCGCCTTCCGGGAGTCCGAACTCCATTCGGCGTCTACGTAGACCTCTTCATCAAACGTCAACAGCAAGACGTCCTGAAACTCCGACCATCGCAGGAAAAACTGTTCGAAAGCGGACAGCACGTCGTCCTGAATCCTATG
>DATKAT010000012.1:0-8715 GCA_035514675.1 Acidobacteriota bacterium
CCTCAGATGCAGCGGCGAACTCAGTTGCGTCACGGCGGTTTCGAAAATCAGATTTCCTTCCCGCTGGGCGTTCAGGATCTGCTGAATTTCTGCGGGAAGGCGCGCCATCGGCGTCTCGCAATAAACATGCTTTCCGGCCTCCAGACTCTCCAGACAGATCCTGCCCTGCCAGTGCTCCGGAACCGCAATGAGCACGGCCTGGATTTCGGAACGCTCGATCAGGTCGCGATAATCCCCGACCGTGGGCAGATCTTCGCCGACCGCCTCCCGGGCACGCTCGAGCCGTCCCGAATAAAGGTCGGCCACGCCCGCGATCCGCAGCAGCCGGATCGAGCGGGCCGCCAGGGCCATCTTCAATCCCCGTCGCCCGAACCCGACGAGGGCCGTGCTGATTTGCCTGGGACGAATGAATCGCTGAGTCGATGCCATCATGAGTCGCCTAATTTGACGCGCCAAGCATTTACTTCGGCTCCAACGCGCCTTTTTCGGCCGGCCTCTCGAGCAGCGGCAGCCGCGGATCCCGGGACGGCCAGTCGCGCCGAAAGCGCACGTACTGCGGATCGTCGCTGGCCGCCATGGAGCGTCGTTCGCCTGCCAGAACGTTCAGGTAATAGGCGTCGTACCCGTAAGCCGTCACGAATGGATGATATCCCTCCGGGATCAGGGCCAGATCGCCGTCAACGACCCGCATCACCTCGTCAATCCTCCCGTCGGCTGTGTAGAGGCGTTGAATTCCATACGCCTCCGGCTCCCGATAGCGATAGTAGTACGTTTCTTCCAGCTTGACTTCCGCGGGCGGGTTGTCGGTGTCGTGCTTGTGGGGCGGATAGCTGGACCAGTTTCCGCTGGGCGTGAACACTTCGCAGACAAGCAGCCTGTCGGCGGGGAAATTCGGCGGCATGACGTCGACGATCTGACGGGTGGCGTTGCCTCCCCCCCGGATTTCGAATCCGCAGTCTTCCGGGCGAACCAGCCGCGGCTTCAGGCGCCTGCGAGCGGGCGCGCGCCCCTCGGCGATCTCGCACAAGCGGTCCGCTTCAATCATGTAATTCGATTCGGGCGGCAAATAAAGCGCGTGCGGATAAGACTCGAAGACGTCGGCCCGGGGGCCCAGCTTCGCTTCGCCGGATTCCCAGGTGATCGTGCACTCCCCCTTCAACAGAATCAAGCCCGCTTCCTGGTCGCCGGTCTCGCCGGCGCAGGAGTGCCCCGCGGCCAGTTGCCGCACCAGGAAATGAATCAGTTTCCAGTTCGCCTCCTGAGGGGTCACCTGGACCAGGATTCCGGAATCCTCTTCGTCCAGGCGGGCGGAGGAAATCAGCAATTCAGTTGATGACATGTTCGACTTTCTCCTTTCGCGAAACTCACAGTCCCCGGATCAGTTCGAGCCCTTGCCGATCTGAAGACCCAGCCGAACCAAATACTCGAAAGCCAGCTCCGCGACGCGTCCCTGCGTCAACCCCACGGCCGAGTCCAGTTCGACGTTGGCCCATCCTGCAAAACTTTCCTCTTTTAAGATTTCAAACAATTTCGGGAAGTCGATCGTTCCCCAACCCAGAGGCACGACCGACCCTCGTGCCGGAGTGGAGGGATCCGGGAGGTAATCCTTCACATGTACGTGGTTGATGCGGCTGCGATAGGTCTCGAAAACTTCAACCGGGTCGCTGCCCCCGGCGACTAGGTGGGCGGTGTCTGGCGCCAGGAAGAAAAAACGCGGGTCGGAATCCTGCATCGCCCGCTCGATGTGTTCGCGAGTCTCGATGAAGCTGCCTCGATGAGGATGAACTCCGCACCGCACTCCATGCGTCTCGAAAGTTCTCTTCCCCAGCTCGTTCGCGGTTTCGGCAAAGATTCGAAACGCTTCCGGCGATCGCTCCTCCACCTCCGTCCCGCCCAGCACCAGCGTTTCGGCGCCCATCTTGCGACAGAATTCCGCCGCTTTCAGGTTCTTGTAAATGTTGACGTAGCGCTCGGCGGGCCTCTCCAGGTCGGTAGTGCTGTACAGCGCGGAGAGCCGAAGGTTCATCCCTTCCATCTTGTCCCGGAACTCTTCCTCCCGGCCTTGATAGATCTGCGCGATCGTGTATTCCCCCTCGATCCCCGGGTATCCGATGGCGGACGTCTCCGCGGCGCCCCGCCACCAGGCGGAGGGAAAATATCTGCCCCATCCGAAAATCTGGTAGCCGATTTGGAACGTCTGCCCGGCCCTCGAAGACAAGGCTGCCGCGTTCAAGCCGACGCTGCCCGCGGCCGCTCCGGCGGCTCCAGCCGCCACCGCTGAGAAAAACCTTCTTCTGGTCCATCTCCGGTCAAGGCGCATGACTGGAACCTCTTTTGAGCGGCCTACCGGCCTCGGCGAAGCGACCTCCCATCGACTTTGCCGGCCGCGCGAATTTCGAAGATTTCATAGGTTGCTGAATCATGTAGTTAAGCGCTTCGCTCCATTATACTCGTTCAGTCGGTGGCCAACAGTCTGATTGCCATTTTACAGAATGTCAAGTGCTTGTTAGCTTTATTGGCGCCGTGCGACACGAGGGGGTTCATGATGGAATCCGAGGGCAAGCTGTGGTATTGAGAATGTCTGGCGAAAGGCTTAGCCGCCCGTCGGCGCTCCCCCGTCCGGCGTCCGGCGGACTCGCGCCCATCGTACGAGATCGAATATTGATGCAATCGGAATTGCTGCTTCGACTGGAATCTGTGCGAAAAGCCTACGGAGCGACTGTGGCCCTGCGCGATGCGCGCATGGATGTCGCAGCCGGGCAAGTGCACGCGCTGATCGGTGAAAACGGGGCTGGAAAATCCACCTTAATGAAAGTCTTGGCGGGAGCTGTGCAGCCGGACGGCGGAAGCATCCGCTGGAAGGGTCGGGAAGTGGCCTTTCGAAGCCCCGCCGAGGCCACCCGCCGGGGGATTTCGATGATCCACCAGGAGCTGAGTCTGGTTCCCCGCCTCAGCATCGCGGAGAACATCTTCCTGGGCAATTGGCCGCGCCTCGCCGGGTGCTGGCTGGACCGCGAGACGATGAGGCGGGCGGCTCTGGAGGCGCTCGAGCAGGCAGGCCTCGACCGGCCTCCGGAAACCCCGGCGATCCGTCTCAGTCTGGCCGAAATGCAGCAGGTGGAGATCGCACGCGCGCTCTCGCATCGGGCCGACCTGATCGTGATGGACGAGCCCACATCGTCGCTTTCGGCGCCGGAGATCGATCGATTGTTTGAGATCATTCGGGAATTGACTCGGAAAAACGTGGCCGTCATTTACATTTCGCACCGGCTGGAGGAAGTGGAGACGCTGGCTTATTTCGTCACGATTCTGCGCGACGGGGAAACCGTTTCCAGTTCGCCGGCCCGGGACCTCTCCAGGTCCCGCATGATTCAGTTGATGGCCGGGCGCGACTTTCGGCAGCACCAGAGGCGCAGCCCGCCAGGTCCCAGAAAGGAGTTCTTTCGCGCCGAATCGGTTTCGGTTTCCCCTCGGGTTCGCAACGTCTCCTTCACCGTCGGAGAAGGGGAGGTGGTGGGCCTGGCAGGCCTGGTGGGCGCCGGGAGAACGGATCTGGTCAAAGCCGTCTTCGGAGCGCTCCCGCTGAGCTCAGGCCGACTGTATTTGCAGGGACGTCCCGTCCAGATCTCCTCCCCGCTGGAGGCGGTCCGACTGGGGATCGGCTACGTTCCGGAAGATCGCAGGCATTCGGGACTGGTTTTCGGCGCCTCGCTGTGGAACAACATGGTGATGGCGGCGCCCGGCAAGCACGCTCGGTGGGGATTCTTCAACGCCGAGCGGGAACTGGAGGAGGTGGGCGGTCTGATCGAGGATCTCTCCATTCGGACTTCCGGACCTCTCGCCCCGGTCGGCGAGCTGAGCGGAGGAAATCAGCAAAAGGCGGTGCTGGCTCGCTGGCTGTACGCCCGCATCCGCTTCCTGATTCTGGACGAACCCACCCGGGGAGTCGATGTGGCGGCCAAGGCTCAAGTGTACGGTCTGATCGATCGGCTCGCCCAGAGCGGCTTGAGCATCCTTCTGGTTTCTTCGGAAATGCCGGAAGTGCTGTCGCTGAGCGACAGGATTCTGGTCATGCGGGAAGGAGAATTCGCAGGGGAGTTGACGGCCGACGAAGCGGATCAGGAGTCGATCCTGGGACTGGCCATGGGGGTGACGACGTGAAAGGCCTGCTGCGTGGGCAAATGGGGCCGGTCATCGGGCTGCTGGCTCTGTGCGTGCTGCTAAGCGCGACTTCGCCTCACTTCCTGAGAGTCGACAATCTTCTGAACATTTTTCGCCAGTCTTCGGTCAACGCCTGCCTGGCTCTGGGTCAGCTTCTGGTCATCCTGACGGCCGGCATCGACCTTTCGGTCGGCTCCCTGCTGGCTCTGTGCGGAGTACTGATGGCGCTGATGCTGAAAGCCGGCGTCCCGGTCCTTCCGGCCCTGATCGCCACCATCCTGCTCGGCCTGATCATGGGCGTCGTCAACGGACTGCTGTTGACGCGCCTGCGCCTGCCGCACCCCTTCATCTCCACGCTGGGCACCATGAACGTGGCCCGAGGACTGGCCTTTATCGTCACCGGGGGCTTCTCCGTGTCGGGACTGCCGGACGGCGCCCGGTTTCTGGGAGCGGGCATGCTGGGGCCGATCCCCGTTCCCGTGGCGACGGTGATTCTGGTCTACGTGCTCTTTCATGTGTTCTTGACCCGAACTACCGTTGGACGAGACATTTATGCGGTGGGCGGAAACAAGGAGGCCGCCCGCCTTTCCGGGATCCCTGTAGACAGAAGACTCACGCTGGTGTACACCCTAAGCGGCGCAATGGCTGCGCTGGGAGCGATCATCCTGACCGGCCGAATGAATTCGGGATTCCCGCTGGCCGGCCAGGGGGCCGAACTCGACTCGATCGCCGCAGTCATCATCGGAGGCGCCAGCTTCTTCGGAGGAGTCGGTAACGTGTGGGGCACCCTGGTCGGCGCCCTCATCATGGGAGTGCTGCGAAACGGACTCAATCTGCTGGACGTTTCCACATTCTGGCAGACCGTCGTCATCGGGCTGGTCATCATCGCAGCCGTCTGGATGGACGTCCTGCGGCGGAAGGGGCACAGCCCTGCGTGACGCGAGGCGAGCCGAACCAACATGTTGGAGGAATCAATGAATCGAAATCGTTTTGGAAGGATCTGGACGGCCGCCGCGCTGATGCTGCTGGCCCTGCCCACGCTTTTCTGCACGGGCGACCGCGCCCCGTCTCCCCGCGTAGCCCTGGTGGCAAAGGCGATGGACAGCGAATTCTGGTACTCGCTCAGAGAAGGCGCCGAACGGGCGGCTTCCGAGGCGGGCGTCCGATTGTCGGTTCTGGCGCCCCAGAGGGAAGTCTACATCCATGAACAGGTGAACATCCTGGAAGACCAGCTGGTGCGAGGCGTGGACGCGCTCATCGTCGCTCCAGCCGGAGTCGCGCAGGTGGTTCCCGTCCTGGATCGGGCCGCCAGCGCCGGCGTCCCGGTGTTGATCGTCGACACCGACATCGATTGGCCTCAGAAGGCCGCCTACGTGGGCACCGACAACCGGGAAGGGGGCCGTCTGGCCGGACGCTTCATCGTGGACCGGCTGGACGGCAAGGGAAGCGTCGCATTGATCCGGGGAATCCCGGGAGTGGCCAGCCAGGATCACCGGGTCGAGGGATTTCTCGAAGTCCTGGAACACGCGCCGGCAATCGATCTGGCCGCCAACCAGTCGGCCAACAGCGAGCGAGCGCTGGCCATGAACGTCATGGAAAACATCCTCTCGGCGAATCCCCATCTGGACGCAGTCTTCGTCACCAGCGACGAAATGGCGCTGGGGGTCGTCGAAGCCATCGCCGCCCACGGCCTGCAGGATCGCCTGATCGTGGTCGGCTTCGACGCCGGGCGGGAGGCCGTTCAGGCCATCCAGAATCACCGGATTCACGCCGTGGTCGCTCAAGATCCGGGCCTGATGGGAAGACTCAGCGTGGAGGCTGCGGTCCGCCTGTTGAATGGAGAGACGCTGGAGCCTTTTATCGATTCGGGGACCGAACTGGTGACCGAAGGCGACGTCGACGATTTCATCGCGCGGAGAGAGGCCGGATTCAGGCCCGCCTCTCCGTCCGCGCCTGAGTAGAAGGCTTCGGAGCCCCAGGAGGAAGGCATGGCTTTAAAAGCCGGAAGGTGTCGCGGATCGCGCCGCCCGCGCCTGCGACGGCCAAGGCGGCTGCTCGGTCCCGGCGAGAAAGGAAATCAGGAGTCAGAGGGCGCCGCCGCAGGCGAAACATCGGCTGCGGCGGAGTGGAATCGCAACACCAAACAACCGAGGGGGTAGATCGATGAAACGAACGGGAATGGCATTCGTCTGGGCGATTGGATGCGTGATGCTCCTTTCGTGCGGACCCGCAGTCGAAACGAACGTACAGGAGCCTACCGGCTCCGCCACCGTCGTGGTGATCGTGCGGCACGCCGAAAAACTGGACGACAGCGAAGACCCGCCGCTCTCCGAAAAAGGTCGCCGGCGTGCAGAGCTGCTGGCGCAGATCCTTGCAAACATGCCGGTCGCCGGTTTGTACGCGACGCAGTACCTGCGGACGCACGAAACGCTGGCGCCGCTGGCCGAACGGTTCCAGCTCCCGGTTCATGAAGTGCACTCGGACTCCACTCCGGAGCTGGTTCGCGAAATCCTTGCGCAGTTTCGCGGCAGAGTCGTCGTTACGGCCGGACACAGCGGCTCGGTGCCTCGGATCCTGCGCGAGCTGGGCGCCGGGGACTATCCGGAACTGGATGAAAAAGAGTACGACCGGCTATTTGTCGCAGTGGTCGGGAGCTCGGACGTGACCGTCCTGCCCCTGCAGTTCGGAATGGAGAATCGTTAGCGCCCGAGACCATTGGAATGCACGCCCGCATCCAGGAAATGCGGCCGAAGGCTGCGCCAGGAGAACGGCCGGGGCCGCGCCTGAGAACATCAGGCTACTGCAGCAAATCGAAAATTCGACTGATCTTGACGATCAGGCTGCGGTCCGGCACGTCTCGGATGAAGTCTCCCAATCCCCGAGTGTCGTTATAGACGATAAAGAGTCCGGTGTTGGCCGCCTGCAGCCAGCCGAGCCGCAGGTTCATCGACCAGACGTCGGCCCGATCGTTGTACTGGACCAGCGACTGCACGAAAATCCGGGGGGTGAACGAATACGAAACCCGGGCGCGGATCAGATTCGTCTCGAACTTGCCGAACGGCAGGTCTATGCGATTGTGGTCCCACTCCAATCGGGTGTTGAAGGACTCGCCCGTCCGCAGCCTCAGGCTGGGGTTCAGAGCCACCCGATCCCCTCCGAAGAATCCCCCGATTGACGTTCGAAAGTCGAAGCTGGCCGGGGCGCCCTGGTTAGTAAGAAAGACGAACTGGGCTTCCTGGTGTTTGTAGGTCCCGGGAGGCACCACCACCCCGGGGAAGATTTCAAACGGTCGCTTGATGCCCTCCTGCGTCAGATTGACCCCAGTATGCAGCTCGTAGCCGTTCTTCCATTCCCAGTGCGAATCCAGGTGAAGAAATCCGGTCTCCTGAAAGCCATCGAAATCCCAGAACGAACGGTAGGAAACATGAGGGCGAATTTCGTGCAATCCGAGAAAGTCCTCCGGCCGGTAACGGTGAAAAATAAGAAAATCCGGGCGCCGGTAGCCGCGGCGGCGCAGAAATCCGACTTCCGGATTGAAGTTGTCGCCGACCTCCGTGAAGTTGGCGGTCAAACGCCAGGCTTCGGAATCGTATCGGGCGCCCAACCGAAAGGCGTGCGCGTCGCCGGAGAGCCCGGGCGTTGAAGTCAATGCCAGGTATCCGTCGAGCTCCGCAAAGCGTCCGATCCCCAACTGACCGTCGAACCCGAAGGCCCGGTTGTGATCCTCCTCGGCCGCAAGTCGCCCCGTGGACTGGCGGTTGACGAAGATGCCGCCCAAGTATGAGCGATTCGGAAGCTCCCGGCGAAGACGCCCCACAGTGAAATGATTCGCCGGCGTCAAAGCGTTCACTTCTTCGGTCTGCATGCTCAGAAAGCCCACGCTCGTCCCGGCCAGGTTTCCCGAAAGCCGGGCGCCTCCTAAAATCGGCACCCGAATCCCCCCGGGGCTAATCCCGATGCGTCGGCTGAAAAACAGATCCACCTGTTCCGAGTCCCCCAGGGCGAACAGCCCCGCGTTCTCCAGAAAGAAAGGCCTCTTTTCCGGAAAAAACAGGGAGAATCGGTCCAGATTGATCTGTTGCTCGTCCACCTCCACTTGGGCGAAGTCGGTGTTGTAGGTCAGATCCAGAGTCAGACTCGAGGTCAGGCTGTATTTGAAATCGGCGCCGGCCTCTCCAGTCCATTGGCTGCCCTCGACCGGCGCCCCTCCTCGAACGCGGCCCAGCATGTAGGGAATCGCCTTCAAATTGCCCTGACGCGGAATCTCCAGCCCGATCAGGGTTCCGGCCATGGATAAGCGGTACAGATCGTGCTGTCGCGAAAGCGGGGCCCAGAAGGCCGTCTCATTGCGACGGCGGATGTTTCGCTGAAAATTCAAGCCCCAGCTCTGCACGCTGCGGCCCGGATAGCGCAAGGTTCGGAAGGGGATGGCGAACTCCGCGCTCCATCCGAAATCCCCCACCCGCGCGCGCACCTCCCACGATCCGTCCCAGTTGATGTTGAATCCGCCGCCGGAGCCCGTGCCCTGCCCCTCGTTCAGCACCTGCCCGTCGT
>DATKAT010000013.1:0-3329 GCA_035514675.1 Acidobacteriota bacterium
GCTGGTGGTGTTCGAAGACGTTCCCGGATTCCTTCCCGGCGTCGGTCAGGAGCACGGCGGAATCATTCGGCACGGAGCCAAGCTCCTGTACGCCTTTGCAGAGGCCACGGTTCCCAAGATCACGATCATCACTCGAAAGGCCTACGGCGGAGCTTACTGCGTGATGGCCTCCAAACATATACGAGCGGACCTGAACTACGCGTTTCCGACGGCCGAAATAGCAGTGATGGGGCCTCAGGCTGCAGTCGAAATCCTTTACCGTCAGCAGATCGCGGACAGCGCCGAGCCTGAGAAACTGAAGGCCGCCAAGGTGGAGGAGTTCCGCGAAAAGTTCGCGAACCCGTATGCGGCCGCGGAAAGGGGTTACGTGGATGAGATCATCGAACCGCGGTTGACCAGGAGCAAGCTGGTTCGAGCCCTGCAATTGACCGCTCACAAACGGGATAAGAATCCTCCGCGAAAACATGGCAATATTCCGCTTTAGGAATTCATGTTTAAGAAGATTCTGATCGCAAATCGCGGGGAAATCGCCGTCCGCATCATCCGCGCCTGTCGAGACATGGAAATCTCTCCGGTCGCCGTTTATTCCGATGCGGATCGGACCTCTCTTCACGTTCGGCTCGCCGACGAAGCCCACTTCGTCGGCCCGGCCCGCGCATCGGAGAGTTACCTCTGCGTAGAGCGGCTTCTGGATGCGGGGAAACGTTCCGGGGCGGACGCGATTCACCCCGGATACGGCTTCCTTGCGGAGAACGCTGCCTTCGCGCAGGCCTGCAAGGATGCCGGCTTGGTTTTTATCGGACCGTCCGCTTCTTCCATTGAGCGGATGGGAAGCAAGCTGGAAAGCCGGCGCATCGTCGCCGCGGCGGGAGTGCCCACGATTCCGGGAAGCGACGACGCGGCGCAGGACTGGCAAGCGGCCCTGAAAGCCGCACGCCGGATCGGATTTCCGGTGATGATCAAGGCCAGTGCCGGCGGCGGTGGAAAAGGAATGCGGGTCGCCAGGAATAAGGACGACCTCAAGTCCTCGTTCGAGACAGCCCGCGGGGAGGCCGGTTCAGCCTTTGACGACTCCACGATTTACCTTGAAAAATACATCGAGAAACCGCGACACATCGAGGTGCAGCTCCTGGGCGATCGTCACGGCGGAATGATATTCTTGGGCGAGCGGGAGTGTTCGATTCAGCGGCGCCACCAGAAACTGGTCGAGGAATGCCCTTCGCCCGCTGTGACGCCTGAACTGCGGGAGCAGCTCGGCCGGGCCGCCATGGCCGTGGCCCGAGCCGTCGACTACTATAATGCCGGAACCGTCGAATTTCTGTATGACGCCGGCGAGGAGGTATCCGTCCCCTCTTTCTACTTCCTCGAAATGAATACGCGTCTGCAGGTGGAGCATCCAGTCACCGAGATGACCGTCGGAATCGATCTGGTCCGCGAACAGATCCGCATCGCCGCAGGCGAGAAGCTGGAATGGAGCCAGCAGGACGTCCGACTGCAGGGTTCGGCGCTCCAATGCAGAATCTACGCGGAAGATCCCCAGCGGGATTTCGCGCCGTCGCCGGGGCTTCTCGAGACCGTCTTCGAACCGTCTGGTCCGGGCATCCGAAACGATTGCGGCGTGTATGCCGGGTTCGAGATCCCTCTGGAATACGATCCGCTGATTTCAAAACTCATCGCTCACGGCAAAGATCGCTCCGAAGCCATCCGGCGTATGCGGCGCGCCCTTGCCGAATACAAGATAGGAGGCGTGAAAACGACGATCTCGTTCTTCGAGCGCCTGCTCTCCCACCCCGCCTTTGAGGCGGGCGACCTGCATACGCATTTTATCGAGCAGCACGGCATTTTGGAGGGCGAACCTGAATCCTGCGACGAATGGTTCCCTTGCGCGGCGGCGGCCATTTATCGCTTCCTCGAAAATGAGTCGACCCGCCCGGCGGTCGCAAAGTCGGAAGGCGTTCGGTGGAAAACCTTCTACCGGGGAGAGTGGGAGTGAAGCTGGAGACCACCCTGGGAGGCGAAAGCCGGCAACTGGAAGTCGAACGGGAGCCGGGCGCAACTCAAAGATTCCGGGTGGCCGTCGCGAGATCGGATGGGACCCGGCAGGAAAAGACTGTCAATCTTCTCTCCCGCAGCGGACGCCGATGGACCTTCCAGGAAGGTGACCGAATTGTCGACCTTCTGATGGGAAGGCGCGGCAAAATCATCGAAGTGCTGTGGAACCATCGGGACTTTGAAATTGAAGTCATGAGCCTCCGCGAAAAATTGCTCCGACAGGCGGCCCGCGCCGAACTGGAAGGGATTTCTTCGGTCACGGCTCAAATGCCGGGAAGAGTCGTCCGCGTGCTGAAAGAACAGGGAGAATCGGTCGATTCGGGCGACGGCGTGGTCATCATCGAGGCCATGAAGATGCAAAACGAGATCCGCTCGCCCAAAACCGGCAAAATCACTCGCATCCGGCTCCAGGAAGGCGGCCGCGTCCAAAGCGGAGATTTCCTCTTCGAAGTGGAGTGACCCGGGCTTCGCCAGCCGCACATCGGCCCTCCTTCTTCCAGCCGACATCGGAGCGGTCTCGAAAGGCTCGTTTGACTGTCTTCAGGCCGCTGAAAACTCAGAGGTCCAGTATAGAAACACCAGCAGAAGGCTCAGGGTTCCCAGCGCTTTCGCGAAGTCTCTGCGAACATACGTCCAGGCGCCGGACTCCGCAGAAAACGCGAGAACTGCCTCCAGCAGGACTAGAAGGGGAAGGATGAATGGTGAAAAGACGAGAGGCGGGAGAAGGAACGATGCGGCCTGGGACGTGGAAGACGGGTTGAAGATGCGGTCGAAGCTGGGAAGGTGCAGCCAGCCCAACAGCGTCAGAGCGATCAAATAAAAACAGTAAATTCGAATGATGTGCCGAATGGCCTCAAAGGGGTTCCTAACCCTGGAAGTCATCCGGCGCAGTCTACGCAAGATCGACTTGCGTTGCAACGGGCTGTCGTCGTCAGGCCGCACCACAACTGCCCGCTTCGTTCAGCTTTCGCCGTGCTGCATATCGATCAACGGCTCGGCGAACCGGGCGGCGCGGCAAAATCCTATCGCCGGGAGACGGTCGTTCTTTCTTCGATTCTGGATTCGTGCAGGAGGCCTGAGTCGCTTTGGTTGGAGAATTTCCCGTCGGCGTCAGGCGTCTGAACTTCCAGCCAGATCGCGCCGTCGTGATTTCGATGCTGTGAAAGCACTCGGACCCAGGTGCCTTTCGCAACGTGTACGGAGGTTTCCATCGGGCGTCCTTGGTCGAAGTAATAGAGCGGCGTGTCGGCCGTTATTTTCCCAATCGAGTATTCGGC
>DATKAT010000014.1:0-11329 GCA_035514675.1 Acidobacteriota bacterium
TGCATGCTGAATCATGGCTTCGTCGTGGGTGGCGATCGCGGCATGGCCCGGCGAAGTGAGCAGAATCTCGAGGATTCTCTTGAAATTCTCGTCGACGTCCGCCTTGCTGGGAAACGCAATTTCGGGGGGCTCCATGTACGCGCCTTTGCAGAGTCGGATATTGCAGCCTTTGGCGCTCAACTCCCGGGCGTCTTGCTCGCTTCGGCGCAAATAGGACTGCAGGACGATCCCGACGTGGCGGCCGAACTCCTCGTAGAACTCGAGAAAGAGATCGATGGTGGCCTGAGTGAAGCGGGAGCCCTCCATGTCGATTCGAACGAAATTACCCAGGCTTTGCGCCCGCTGCAGAATTTCATGCAGATTCCTCCGACACATTTCGGTCTCGATTTCCAGCCCCAGCTGGGTCAGCTTGATGGAGATGCTGGACCGGACCCGGCTCTGATGAATCTTCTCCAAAAGCCGCCGGTAGGCGCGGCCGGCTTTTTCGGCCTCCATTCCGTCGGTGATCCCTTCGCCCAGCAAATCGAGTGTCACGGACAGTCCCATGCGATTGAACTCGCGCACGGTCGAGAGGGCCTCCCGGAAGGATTCGCCCGCGATGAAGCGGCCGGTGAGGCCCGTCGCCCTCCCCAGCCCTGCGAATCCGCGTACCAGAAAGGGATTGGCGGCCATCTTTAACATCAGGTGTCGCAGCATGATCTTCCGTCTCCGACTTCGGCAGGACGAGTGAAGCTGGATGGACGCCGTCCGCGGTCTCATCCGGCGATTGTTGGGCTCCGGAGGGAAGCCTCCGCCACCGAGTCAGCCTCTCCTGTATTCCGCCCGCACGACAGTGGAAATTCCGCCTCGGACATTGAATTGCCCGATCACCCGGCAGCGGATGGGTTCGCTGGCGGCCACGAAATCGTCCAGAATCAGGTTGGTCACGTGTTCGTGAAAGATCCCCTGGTCCCGAAAAGACTGGATGTAAAGCTTGAGGCTCTTCAGTTCCACGATCTTCTGATCCGGACAATACGTAATGCGGATGGTGGCGAAATCAGGCTGCCCGGTGCGCGGACAGAGGGCCGTAAACTCGGGGCAGTTGATCTCGACCTCGTACTCGCGCCCAGCGTACTGATTTGGAATCGTTTCCAGTTTCCTGTCCAAGGCAATCTCCTGCAAATGCTTGTCCAATCGGGTCTGCGGCGCGCCGGTTGCCGGGTTCAGGCCCGGTTTCCCTGCGCCTACCGGCCCGCATTCAGCGGCCGAGTCCTACCAGTGTAGAGATAGCGCTTCACCTTGCGCGTGGTGGTCTTCTCGAATTCTTCGCCGCGCAGGGTGAATTTCTTGATCCTCTTAAACGAGGCCAGCGACTTATTGCACTCGCGAACCGTCTTGGAAATCACTTCGTTCATCCTCTCCGTGTCGTATTCGGCCGGACCGAAATGCTGGTCGAAGCCGGCGGGGTCAGGTACGATGATGGCCTGAACCTCCGTCTCTGACGGGTCCTCTTCCGGCCCGCCCCATACGAGGCTTTCCAGAACGAAGGGGCTGCGGTTCAGCAAGGCCTCGATTTCCTCCGGATAAACGTTTTTACCATTCGGCGTGACAATGACCGATTTCCTTCGGCCGCTGATGTACAGAAAGCCGTCGCGGTCGAAACGACCGAGGTCTCCCGTGCAAAGCCAACCGTCGCTCAAGGTCTCTCTGGTGGCCGCTTCGTTCAGGAAATATCCCTTCATGACTCCGGGTCCGCGCACCGTGATTTCGTCGTCCACGATCTTCACTTCGGCGTTCGGCAGCACGTGCCCGACAGAGTCGTCTTTAAAGCTGTCGACGCGATTGACGCTGATGATCGGCGAATGCTCCGTCATCCCGTACCCCTGGATAAATTGAATTCCAAGCCGGCGGAAGCCTTTGGAAACTTCGGGATTGATGGCGGCGCCGCCCGAAATCATCAGCCTCAGTCGGCCTCCGAAACGTTTGTGAAGGGCGCCAAACAGCCTCCTTCGAGGGCTGAACCGCAAGACCTTTTCGGACAGAGATGCGACCCCGAGTGCGATCTGAAACTTTCGGCGGCCCTTTTCTTCAATTCCAGCGGAAATCCGTTTGTAGATGGCCTCAAACAGCGCCGGGACTCCAAGCAGAACTGTGGCCCGAATCTCCAGCATGTTTTCAGCAATTCTCCGGAGATTCTCGGCATGATAGATCGTGGCCCCCTGATACAAGGCGGTCAGGAAGCCGGCCGTACACTCATAGGTGTGGTGCAGAGGCAAGACGGACAACAAAACGTCGCCTCGGTTGATGGCGACATGATGAGAAGTGCCGATGACGTTGGACGCGATGTTGCCGTGCGTCAACATGACTCCCTTGGCGCTCCCCGTGGTGCCCGATGTAAAGATGATGGCAGCCAGGTCGTCCGCCTCCACGGCCGTTTCAGAGAACGCGCGACTCCCGGCGGCTATTTCTTTTCGCCCCGCATCCAAGCACTCGGCGAAGGTCTGCTGGGCGCAGAATTTTTCGCCTTCCATGGAGACGACCGTCTGCAGAGATTCCATGCGGGGAAATTCTTCCTGCAGCGACTTTAGAAAATCTTCGGAAGTGAACAGCAGCTTCACGCCGGCGAAGCGCAGAATGTGGATGATCTCCCGCTCCGTCAGGTCCCGGTCGATGGGCACAATGACTCGGCCCGCCGCAACCGCTCCCAGATAGGCAATTGCCCATTCAACCCGATTTTCCGACAAGACGGCCACCCTCTCCCCTTTCTCAATCCCCTGCCCGTCCAGAAAAACAGCCAGCCGCTCGACCGCCTCTCTCAGTTCGCGATAGGTCGGTCCCTGAAACGCCCCCTGCCTTTTCGTCAGGATGGCCAGCTGGTCGCCATACCGCTCGGATGCTTGCAGCACGAGGTCTCGAATGGTCTCGATCGGATAAATGGGGAAAGAGGGTTTCAATGCCACGGCCGGATTTTACTGAATAGCGAAAGAACCGGTCAATCGATTCACCGGCAGGGGTCTGCCGTAGGAAAGCGCTGCATCACTTGGAGACCGACCGGATGATTCGCCCCCGCTCCCGTTGCTTCAGCGAACGGCGGGGGCGGCCTTCTTCATGTCCGACTTCAGATTGGCGGGAAGCGCGAACTGCACGTTCTCCTGACGGGTCTCAAGAGTTTCCACCTCCGCACCGCGAGTCTGAAAATAAGCCACGACTTCCTGAACGAGTGACTCGGGAGCGGAAGCGCCCGAGGTGATTCCCACCTTTGCGACGCCCTCCAGCCAGGACTCTTTAATGTCCCGAGCGTCGCTAATCAAAAACGATGGGGTCCCGTGATTGATGGCTTCCTCGACGAGTCGGTTCGAGTTGCTGCTGTTGACGGCGCCCACAACCAGGATCAGGTCGGTCAACAGCGCCAGTTCGCGGACGGCTTCCTGACGATTCTGCGTCGCATAGCAGATGTCTTCAGTTGGCGGGCTTTGAATTGCGGGGAATTTTCGCCGAAGGGCTTCGATAATGAGCCGGGTGTCGTTCAAGCTTAACGTGGTCTGCGTCAGAAAGGAGACCTTCTCCGGATTTTCTACTTCCAAGGAGGCGACGTCCTCGACCGAACTGACCAGTTCCATGTTATCCGGGGCTTCCCCCATCGTCCCTTCCACTTCCTCATGGCCCGGGTGCCCGATCAGGATGATCGTGCAATCCCGGTCGGCGAATTTCCTGGCCTCCACATGAACCTTCGTCACCAGCGGGCAAGTGGCGTCGATGACCTTGAGGTCCTTGGCTCGAGCCTTCCGCCAGACTTCCGGAGACACGCCGTGCGCACTGAAAACCACCCGCTGTCCCGGCGGGACCTGGTCCAACTCATCCACGAAGACGGCGCCTCTGCCGCGCAACTCTTCCACCACGTGCGGATTGTGTACGATTTCCTTCCGCACATAGAGGGGTTCGTCGTACGTCTCAAGGGCGTATCTGACGATATCGATCGCACGCACTACGCCGGCGCAAAAACCGCGAGGGCTGGCGAGAATGACCTTGTCGACCATGCCAACGGTATGGTACCACAGGCGGTCTGGGATTGGAGGCGGGGGGTCAGAGGATCACGTTCCAAGTTCCGAGTTCCGAGTTCCGAGTTCCATTTTGCGAGAATCAGGGTTTTGGCCAAATGTCAAGGCCTGACCGCAAATTTCTGCCGCGCCCTGACGGGCGCTCTCGATCATTGGGGCGGCTCGCACCCAGCCCTGACGGACTGGGCTAAACACTGCCGGCCTTTCGGCCTCATTCGGCCCTCCGGCTCACCGAAGTGCGCTACGTAGAACTCCGAACTCGGAACTTTGAACTCGGAACTCGGAGACCGCGTTATTTCCGCTCCTGCTCTACGTGGTTCATCGAGTTGAGGCGGAATTCGGTCACTTCCTGCTCCTGACCGTTGGGCCAGGTAATGACGACTGAATCGATCCGGTCCCGGTCTCCCAGCCCGAATGTGACCGGCATTTCCACGTGCGACAGATAGCTGCGAGTGGGAAGGACCGGCCTGCGCTGGACCAAGTCGCCGGAAACCAGTTCGATCCACGAGCCGATGGCGTTGCGGTTCGAGTTGAGGCCGGTGAGCTTGAAGCGGATGAAATTGTGACCCTGCTGCTGATCGTTCCGCAGCAGGAGCGGGCGTCCGCCGATCTGGGTCAAGACCACATCCAGATCCCCGTCTCCGTCGATGTCGGCAAAGGCGGCCCCGCGGCCAACGATAGGGGTTGCAAGGTCGCCCGCTGTTTCCCCCGGCACTTCGACAAACGTCGATGTCCCCTGATCGCCGGCGTTCCAAAAAAGCTGAGCCGGTTGCCTATAATGCTGGCTGCTCTGGACCTGATTGATTTCCTCTTCGAGGTGTCCGTTTGCCTGCAGCAGGTCGAGTCGGCCGTCCAGATCGTAATCGAAGAAGAAGAATCCGAAGGTCAGACTGAGTCGACTGGGCGATCCGAGCCCTTCTCCGATCGATTCATCGGCAAACCAGAGCGTTTCCTCCTGGGATAGAAACAACGACGACATTTCGTTGGCGAAGTTTCCTATTCCGATGGCTATGACGTCGTCATTGCGGAAGTGGCCTGCGTCGATCCCCATGGCGCCGGTGGCTCTGCCATTGAAGTCAAAGGCCACTCCCGCCTCCATCCCGATTTCGCGAAACGTTCCGTCACCCTGGTTGTGAAACAGAAAGTTCTGCACAGTGTCATTGGAAACAATGATGTCGATCCATCCATCGCGGTCGAAATCGATGGGAAGGATGGCCAGAGCTTTGGCCAAGGGTCCCCCGGTAGCCGGGTTTGTCACCTGAATTCCGGCCTCTGCGGATACATCGGTTAAGGTTCCATCCCCGTTGTTTTGAAACAGATATGAGTGGGCTCCGCTGAAATTGGTCGGCGGCCCGTACGCCCGGTCCACGCCGTTCAGCGTAAATCCGATTCGAAAATCGATATCCTTGCTCCATTCAACGTAATTGCAGACGAATAAATCCAGAAGTCCATTGTTGTTGTAGTCGAAAAAGCCCGCGCCGCTGCTCCAGGAGGATTCCATGCCGGCCACGCCGGCCCTGTCCGTGACGTCCTCGAATCGTCCCCGATTGTTGCGAAACAGGTAGTTTCGGCCCACTGCGGTGATATACAGATCGTCCCAGCCGTCATTGTCGTAGTCGCCGACGGCGACGCCCATTCCGTAAAAGGAGACGTCCAGTCCGGCTTCTCGGGTGACGTCGGTGAAGTTCCCCCTCCCGTCGTTACGATACAGTCTCATGGTGGCCCTCGGCCCGGAGACGCTGTCCCAGGGCCAGTGATTGGAATTGACGAGCAGCAGGTCGGGTTGTCCGCTGTTGTTGTAATCAATAAAGGCCACTCCCCCTCCCATGGTTTCCGGGAGTAGCTTTTCGCCCGTGGCGCCATTGACATGAGTGAAATCGATTCCGGCTTGACGGGTGATGTCGACGAATTGGACCTGGGGCATCCCTTCGGCTTCCTGGACCAGACGGTCCGGGGCCCTCGTTTCGATTTCGCGGACGAGCTCCTCGACCGGCCTGTCGCCGCTCAGAAGCAGGGATCCTCCGATGCCGGCCCCCAGCAGGACGATGACCAGCAGCGACCAGCGAAACGCCCGGCCGATGATCGCGTCGTCTTCGGGAACGAATTCCTCGTTTTCGAGTTCAGGCTCCGTATCGGTCAGTTCTTCGTTTTCCATATTTTCCAATTCACCTCTCCAGATGCAGAAGGCTCGAATTTCATATTCTACCGAATTCTTCCAGTCTTTCGCAGACGGGCTGCGCGTACTGAATTCAAAGGCCGATTCAGGGGCGGCGCCACGCTCCGTTAAAGTCTCTATCCTGCAGCCGGCGGGGGAGCCTGTGCTGATCTCGTTTTCGGTCAGACGGCGCCCTTCTCCTGTCCTCCAAGCTCCCCCACCGCCTCTTCCCATTCGGCATACCCGGCTTGCAGTTTCTTTTCCAATTCTTCCAGATCGACGGCCAGCTGCCCCAACCTAACGTGATTCGATCCGGATCGCTCGATCGAATTTCGTAACTCTGATTTTCGATCTTCGAGCTCTTCGATCCGCTCCTCAAGCTGCTGCACTCGAACCTGCCGCCTCCACCGTTCGTTCTTGGAAAGTCCTTCACGCCTGCGCGAATCGGGAGAGGGTGTGGATGGCTTCGAAGCCTCTTCATCTCGATCCTCGTATGAAGTTTCGGCAATCTCGGCCGCCAGTTCGGCAAGGCTTCGAAACTCCTGCAAACCTCCGTCGCTGGCCAGCAGAAAGGTTTCCGCCACCTTTTCCATAAAGTAAAAGTCGTGGGAGACGACGAGAACGGCGCCCGAAAACCGGGCGAGCGTTTCTTCCAGCACCTGCCGACTTTCAATGTCGAGGTGGTTGGTTGGCTCATCCAGAAGGAGGCAGTTGACCGGCCTGAAAAACAGCCGGGCCAGTTCAAGCCTGCTTCGCTCGCCCCCGCTGAGACTCTCGACCGGCTTATAGATTTCATCTCCACGAAACAGAAACCGCGCCCCCAGGCCCCTGATCTCCTGATCCGTTCCGGAAGGGTCCAGTTCCGTCAGGCATTGGAAAACCGTTTCCCCCTGAAACGCCCATTCAGGCTGCTGCGAGAAGTAACCCAAGACGGCCTGCTCGCCCCATTGAAATCGGCCTTGGAGAGGCGGGAGCTGCCCCAGAAGCGTTTTGAGCAGAGTCGACTTTCCGCTTCCGTTGCCTCCCAGCATGCCCATGCGGCGACCACGCGCCAGCTCGAGATCAACGCCCTGCAGAACGGGCCGGTCTTTGGCATAGCCGACGGACAGGCCTTCCGCCCGCAACATCAGCGCATTTCCCCGCGGGGCCTCGGGAATGCGAAGGTGCAGCGGGGCCTTCGCGGGCTCCGGATCCTCCAGCCATTCGGTCTTTTCAAGTTGATGCCGCCTCGATTGAGCCTGTTTGGTCTTTTGTCCGACGATATTGCGCCGAACGAACTCTTCGGTCTTATGTTTCCACTCCTGCTGCTGCCTGTATGCCTGCGTCTCCAGCCGAATGCGCTCTTCCCTCAGTCGCCTCGCACGCGAATAGGGCGCGGGATACTCAAACAGGCGGCAGCGTTCGATTTCCCAGGTGCGCTGGGTGACCCGATCCAGGAAATGTCGGTCGTGACTGATGACGATAAAGGCGGTTTCCAACCGGCTCAAGAATTCGGCGAGCCAGAAGATCCCGTGAAGATCCAAGTGGTTGGTCGGTTCATCCAGCAGTATGACGTCGGCCGGCCGAAGGAGCGCACGGGCCAGCAAGAGGCGGCTTTGCTGCCCGCCGCTCAGCCGGCTGCCGGGGCGGTCGAAGAGATCCGGCGTCAGGCCGAGCCCCTGAAGGACCTTCTTGGCCCTGGCTTCGTAATCGTATCCTCCGAAGACTCTCAAACTGTGCCTGAGGCGATCGTATTCTTCTGCTGCATCGGCAGGAGGGCTCCGGCCCTCGGCGCCCGACTTCGTCATTTCGCGCTCCATCGCCCTTAAACGCGCTTCCTTCCCGCGAATTTCCGAAAAAACGGAGAGGGCCTCCTGCAGGACCGATGTCTCCTCGCCGAATTCAACGGCCTGTTCGACCCGTGCAAACGAAATCCCGGACGCCCGCAGAATGAGCCCTTCGTCCGGTTCCCACCTTTCTTCGATCAAGTTCAGCAAGGTGGTTTTTCCGGCGCCGTTGGGACCGATCAGGCCGATCCGATCCCCTCTATTGCACTGCACGGTGATCCCCTTCAGGAGCCACTGGCCGCTGAACTCTTTCCCCGCGCCGTCAAGTCTGAAAAGCATGGTTGATTCAGGTGGGTTCGGAAAATCTTTCAGGGACCGGACATTTCGTCGGATTGCTGTTTTCGACGACCGCTGAAAGGCCCGGTTGCCTGCGAAGCCGGCTGTCGGAGTGGGAGCGGGGGGCGCCGCCGCTTCCTCCCCGCCAGACTTTACCAGCGACTCTTCCGGTTAGAACGGAATGAACCCGGGGTTTAAAATTTCGTTCGGATCGTAAAACCGCTTCCACTGCACCGCCTTCGGCCACATCGCTCCAAAATGATCTTTCCACTGTACTTCGTCAAATTCGATCCAACCCGAAACGCGCCTCTTTCCTCCTACCTGCACGCTTAGATCTCCCGCCTTGCTCAAGATAGGCAAGACCTTCGAAACAAGCTGTTTCGGCAAGGAGGGGTGGATTCCAAAACCCATCAGCAGTTTGCCGCCCGGGCGTTGAAACATGGGGGAGCGGCAGGCCTCGCTCCTGAGCGGCCGCAGGAGAACGCGACCGCCGACAAGCAGATTTGGAGGCAACCCCTTCAGCACTCCCTCAATAAAGGCGACACTGCACTCCCAGGGCAGGAGCGCGTCCGTCCAGGGGTGAGCCATGCGCCAGGCGCCGCTTTCCTTCCAGTGATCGAACAACGCCTCCATTCGGAAGCAATAATCCTCAATCGGACTGTCTTCAACGTGAGGTTTTCGGTAATGATGGAGCCCTTCCAGGACCGAGTCTTCAGCGGGAGGGTCGGATTCAAATTCCAGCGACAGGTGCATCGGATAGAACCACTCTACGAAAGGCACCCGCGCCTCTCCCAGTCTTCGAAAGCCTTGACTGCAAGGGGCGCACCCGCTCTCCATGTAATCGACGTTCCGCTCGGTTAAAAGTTTCTCCTGGTCCTGCAAGAGGATTCGCAGGTCGTCGTACAGCAGGAAGAATGTTCTAACCTGCGCCGCGCAACGCCTCAACCGCATTTTTGCCCGCACGATCACTCCGAACTGACCGAGTCCGCAACGGACGGCGTCGAAAAGATCCCGATTTTCACGGGAAGAACAGATCACGCGGTGACCTTCGCCGGTGACCACTTCCAGCGCGTCGACATTGTCCGCCTGAGTTCCGAAAAGGTGGGAAGCGGCTCCCAGCCCCCCTGTCGAAAGGGTCCCCCCGATGGTTGAGTCCATGTCGTCTGTCAGGACCTTCGGCAGATATCCAGCCGGCAGGATCTCGCGAACGAGATCCCTCCAAAGGACCCCGGCCTCCACCCAAATCGATTCGCCTTCGAGCTGACCGATGCGATTCAATCCCGAGATGTCAAGGAGCGCTCCCGACTCGATCAGCGACTGGCCGCCTTGGGAATGCCCGCCGCCTCGCGCGACCACCGAGAACCCCTCTTGATTGGCTGTTTTCAGGGTGCGTTCCACATCGTCCACGACTGCAGGGACCACAACGGCGGAGGGCCGGCGCCGGACGAGCCTTCCGAAATCAGACGCCAGTTGGTCCCTGGTTTCTTCGTCCTCGAAGACCTGGCCTTTAATCGCATCCTTCAGCCTGCCGAAGCCCATCCTCACCCCATTTGCCTTGCCGCTGGATCTTCTGTCGACGGAATGTCTTCGATCCGCCGTGGACGGTCGGCGCCGTCCATTCGAGCCGATCCTCGGTTCCACGCTGCCGATCTTTCGAAGCAGTCGGGAAAACAGTTTAACAGGACTGAACCCAGCCCGACCGCGGACGTTGGCGCAGTTGCCTGAAGTCTCTCGCTGACTTATATTTAGATACAGGACTTCGAAATTCGAAGACTCACATGAATCGCACTGACCACTACCCGTCTTGGGAGTTCAAAAAGATGAATGACAAAGAGTTGAAGGAAGAACGTGAACGGAGGAAAGAGGAGCGCAGGGGTTCGGTCGCGGGGTCGGTGGCGCGCGGCGCAGCCAGCGCCGCCGTTGGAGCGGCTCAATTTGCGGCGCGAAGCGCCGGACACGTCGTCGAAGGCGAAGCGCGAAGGAAGTTGAGGCCCGCCGGGACCCGTCTGATGAATCGAACCCAAACCGTGCAGACGCGAGCCGCTCGAAGGATTGACCGCCTGGCCCACAGCGTTCGCCGACTGGGAGGCCGCCTGGATCGACCCGAAGAAGCTCAGTCGCTGGCGCGGCGACTGGAGGAAACCGCCGATTATCTTCGTTTCCGGCCTTCGGAGTATGTTGCGAAAGACACCATCGCCGTGATCCGCCGAAGTCATATCGTACCGATTACCGGCGCTGTGCTGGCCGGGTTTCTGGCATACAAGTGGTTTTCGTCTCGAAATCGCGGGCGCTCCTGACCTGATTTCTTTCGCACCGGCAGCGCCGGACGTAGGACCGGCATCCTGCCGGTCATCTCAAATCGCGGGCTGGAAGCCCGCCCCACGGGTTAACCCGTATTTCTCACACTGGTTCGTAGCGAGGCGACGGAGAGCGGCGCGGATGCAAGGCGCGCGACGAAGGCCCCCGCAGTCGTACTCGTGCAGTACGTCGAGGAGGCCGAGGAGCGGCAACGCAGCAGTCGCGTCGTTATCCGTTGCCGCAGTAGAAGCAGTGTGAGAAATGCGGGTTAAGATTCAGGTCCGGACTTCGGGCGGGATTCAGACGAGCCGTCCTGCAGGACGCGAGCGGCCCCCAGTCCGATCAGCCGGATGCGCCAGTCCTGCGGGATTCCGTCGAACGAATCGCCAAGCCTGCGAATCCATTCAAGCAAGGGGATGCCGCCGTGTTGCGGGCGCTCTCCTGCAACCCAGCGGAGCCTTTTCGTGCCCGCTTCCAGAAGCGTCGCGGCTCCCCGCCATGCTTGCTGCTCCCGCTTCAGCATCGCCGCAGAGGTCTGGATTAGACCGCGCAGAAACTCATAATCGGACGTCGATTTGCGCTCTTGAGTCCACAGTCCTTCCCAAGCCTCATGGGCTTCCCAAAAATATCGGAAGTTGAACAGGTCGACGCCGTACAGATAGCGCTCGGAATCCCTCCAGCCCGTTCTGGAAAAGGGCGGAGGCTCCAGCTCGGAGAGGCCGTACATGTGTCCTGAA
>DATKAT010000015.1:0-2590 GCA_035514675.1 Acidobacteriota bacterium
TCTCGAGTCGACGCGGTGTGGCGGGTGCCTTATCAGGAGCGCGCAGACGAAGCCGAGGCCTGGGCGCGGCGCCACTCGATCGGCTCCGCTTCCGGCGACCAACTTCGAGTCTGCCTGCTTCTGGTCGACGTTCAGAACACCTTCTGCCTGCCCGATTTCGAGCTCTTCGTGGCGGGGCCCGGGGGGAAGGGGGCCGTGGAAGACAACCGTCGTCTGTGCCGGTTCATCTACCGAAATCTCCACCGAATCACCCGCATTTCGCTGACTATGGACACCCATCAGGCGGTGCAAATCTTTCATGCGGTCTTTCTGGTCGACGAGCATGGGAATCACCCCGACCCCTTCACGCAGATCTCGAAACAGGACGTCGAGTCCGGTCGTTGGCGTCTGAATCCGGGCCTTCCCGGGGTTCTGAGCCTGAATGCCGGCGACGCCGTCGATTACGTGCAGCACTACGCTCGTCAATTGGAGGAGAGGAAAAAATTCGTCTGGACGATCTGGCCGTATCACGCCATGCTGGGCGGCCTGGATCACGCGCTGGTTTCGTCGGTGCACGAAGCCGTCTTTTTTCATTCCATCGCCCGCAGCAGCCCGCCCGAATTCGTGACCAAGGGGCAGCATCCGCTGACCGAGCACTATTCCGCCCTGGGCCCGGAGATTCAGGAATGGCCGGATGGCCGCCGATTGGCGAAGAAGGACGACTCCTTCGTCCGTCGGTTGGCGGGCTTCGATCGAATCGTCCTGGCCGGACAGGCCAAGAGCCACTGCGTGGCCTGGACGATCGCCGACCTGATCGCCCATCCGGATTTGAACGATCCTTCGGCTCTGGGACGCATCTATCTGCTGGAAGACTGCACTTCCCCAGTGGTGATTCCGGGCACGGTCGATTTCAGCGAGGAGGCGGACGCGGCATTCAAACGCTTTTCGGAAGCCGGCTTGAAGATCGTCCGCACGGACCAGCAGATGGATCGCTGGCCTGGTTTTCTTGCCTAATCCGGATCTTGCACGCAGATCCTGCTGCGGCGCCGGATTGCGGCGCGCCTTGCATCCGCATCGCTCTCCAACGCCTCGCGACGGACCCGCGTGCATAATCCGGGCTAAGCTCCGCTTCCCGCCCTTCGAAATGGACGGCTCCCGGACATCCGGGTTACAATTCTGGCCGATGCTGAAGAAATCGGCCTTTTTTCTTTCCCTTTCCGTCCTCGCCTTCCAATCAGCTTTCCTTCCCCGTGGAAGCGATATTGAAAGAGATTTATACGAAGCCTACCGCGATAAGGCGGCGCGCATAGCGGCAGCCGCCATGTCCAACGCAGCTGTCTTCGAGAAGCTCGTCCACCTGTGCGACCGGATCGGACATCGACTCAGCGGTTCTGAGGCGCTGGAGGAAGCCATCCATTGGGCGGCCGGGGAGATGCGTCGGGACGGCTTGGAAAAGGTTCGCTTTCAGCCGGTCGAGGTTCCTCATTGGGTTCGAGGGGAGGAAGCAGGCCGCATCACGGCCCCCGTTGAAAGGCCGCTTCGGCTGCTGGGTCTGGGCGGAACCGTGTCTACGCCTGCTGACGGGATGGAAGCCGAGGTGCTCGTCGTCTCCAGCTTTGAGGATCTGGAAGGACTGGGGCGAGCGAACGTTGAGGGCAAGATGGTGTTGTTCAACGTTCCGTTTCAAGGATATGGCCGTACGGTCGTCTACAGGACTCAGGGCCCCTCGAAAGCGGCTCAGTTCGGAGCGACGGCGGCTTTGGTGCGCTCCGTCACGCCCGTGAGCCTGCAGACGCCGCACACCGGCGCGCTGCGATACGACCCGGCCGCGCATCAAATTCCCGCGGCCGCCATCACGATTGAAGACGCCGAACTGATTCAGCGCCTGATCGACCGAAACGAAAAGGTCCGCGTTTATTTGAAGCTGGAAGGACGGCTTCTACCTCCGGCAAAATCGGCCAACGTGATTGGCGAGCTGTCGGGCCGGGAGCTGCCCGGCGAAGTCGTGGTGATCGGCGGTCACATCGATTCCTGGGACGTCGGTCAGGGCGCCCATGACGACGGCGCAGGCGTAGTTGCCGCGATGCAGGCTCCGGCTCTGCTCAAGGAGCTGGGTCTGCGCCCCCGCAGAACAATTCGAACCGTACTGTTTACCAATGAGGAAAACGGACTGGCCGGCGCCCGCGTCTATTTCGAGTCCGTTTCCGCCGAAATCCTTTCCCACGCGGCCGCCGTTGAAATGGATTTCGGGGCGGAAAAGCCGGTCGGATTCGGCTTCACGCTGCCCGAATCGATCCGCCAGGACGAACGCGCCTTGCAGGCGCTGCGTTCGATCGGGCGCCTGCTGGAATTCGTCGACGCAGGCCAGATGACCCCGGGCGGCGGCGGCGCCGACATCGCGCCGCTGATGCGCGCCGGAGTGCCGGGATTCGGACTCCGCACCGTAGGCGAAAGCTACTTCGACTGGCATCACACGCATGCCGACACCGTCGACAAAGTCGATCCCGAACACCTCAGAGCCGCCATGGGCGCCATGGCCATCCTGGCCTACGTTCTGGCGGATATGCCGGAACGGGTGCTTTCGGAGTAGGCGGGTTTGGTGCTAGGTGCT
>DATKAT010000016.1:0-4569 GCA_035514675.1 Acidobacteriota bacterium
TCTTCGCGGCTGTGAGTTGTGGCCAGCGCTATGCAGCGGCAGCCAGCCCGGCGGGCCGCTTCAATGCCTGAAGTCGTGTCCTCGAAAACGAGGCATTTGGAGGGATCCGCCTGCAGCAGCTCGGCCGCCTTGAGAAAGACCTCCGGGTGAGGTTTCCCCCGGGTGACTTCAGCGCCGGTAACGGCGCCTTGGAAGAACGACCGGATGCCCAGTCCGTCCAGCACGAAATCTACGTTTTCCCGCGGTCCGCTGGTGGCCACCGAAAGCGCGGCGCGACGATCCCTGAGCTCCTGCAGAAAATTCTTCAGGCCCGCCACCATTGTGTCGTTCAAGACGGGCCTGGTCAGTTCGCGATAGATTTCCTCCTTGCGCGCCGCCAGCCGCGCCAGCTCCCCCTCGTCGACCTGACGACCCAGCAATGCGGGTATCATCTCGTCGTTTCGCTGGCCGAACACTTCCAGAACGTCGGCGCGAGTCAAATTTCGACCCTGCTCCCGGCCGAACCGAAGGAAGGCCTCCAGATGCTGTTCGACGTTGTCGACCAGCACTCCATCCATATCGAAGATGACGCCCTCAATCATTTTCCGCTCCTTTGATCCAGACTTCCAGGATGCGGGCCGCTTCCTCCGAATGCGCCCGACGGCTGAACAGGTGATCGGCGCCGGCAACGGTATAAAACGCCTTGGGAAACGGGGCCGCTTCAAAGAGCCGCATGCCTTCCGCGATGGGGACCACCTTGTCGTCGCCCCCGTGGACGACCAGGAACCGGTCCTTCAAGCGCGCCGCCTCCTCCAGAATCGAGTACCGCCGCAAGTCTTCCATCCGCTCTCGACCCAGCGCATACGAACGTCCCATCACATCCACCGTCGTGGCGCCTGTTGTTTCGAGTTCGCTCCAGTGATCGGGGTTCAGCAGCCGCGTAAACCTGTCCAGCTCGGAAGAGCTGGCCAGAACCGCCACGGTCCGCACGGAATCGACGGACGGGGCAGCCAGGATTGAAATCATCCCGCCCATCGAGTGGCCGACCAGCGCATTCGGCGGCAGTCCCTCCTCCTGCAGCCATCGGCATACCGACCGCAGGTCTTCCAGATCAGTCGAAAGCGTGGTGTCGATGAAGTTCCCGTCGCTTTCTCCCAGCCCCGTCAGATCATACCGCAACACAGCGAGGCCTTTCTTGGCCAGGCTGCGGGCCGTCCAGGCCAGCACCTTGTAGTCCTTCGAACACGTGAAGCAGTGCGTCATCACGACCGTGGCGGAGGGCTCCGAATCCGGGCGGTGGAGGATTCCGGAAAGGAGACTCCCCGCGCGGCCGGGAATTTCGACCTTGAGGACGCGACTCATTCCCGCGCCTCCGCGCCCGTCTGGCGCTGGCACGGTTGATGGTCGGGGCCGAAGCAGGAGGGGCCCTCCGGCAGGCCGGAGAATCCAAAGAAATCGAGCAAGTCCGCGACCCGGCAAAGCGGCAGGCCGACGACGTTGTTGTAACAGCCTTCGATTCTCTCAACGAGGCGCGCGCCCAATCCTTGAATGGCATAGCTTCCCGCTTTGTCCAGCGGTTCGCCCGTTTTCACGTACCACTCGATTTCCTTGTCGGAGGCGTCTCTGATCCAAACTTTCGTCTCGACGGCGGAAACCCGTGACCGCCCGTTCCTGGAGAGAAACACCGCAGTCACAACCCGGTGTTCGCGCCCGCGAAGACGCTGCAGCATGGCGACTGCCGAATTCCGGTCAGCCGGCTTTCCCAGGAGCTCGCCCCGCAGGTCGATCACCGTATCGGCTGCCAGCACGAACTGGTCCGGAAAACTTTTGGCTACACCCAGGCCCTTGCGCGCCGCCAGCAGTTCGGCTTGCCGAGCCGGGGGCGCCGTTTCGTCGACGGCCTCCTCGGCCCGACTGGGAGAGACGGTGAATCGGAAGCCGGCCGAAGCCAGCAGCTCGCTGCGACGCGGAGAAGCTGAAGCCAGAATGATGGATGGCGCTTCCTTCAATGCAATCAACAGGTTCCCTGAAGGCGGGCCGATCAAGCCATGCGGCCAAAAGTTAATTTTGCAGCGCCGAGCGGCGGCCGGCGGACGCGATCGCAATCGGCCCTCGTTCGTTCGATCGCCTCCCCTCCAAGCCGACTTCTTTACAATGGAAAGTATGGCATACATCAGTTATGTGGAATCGGATGAAGAAGCGGGACGGATGGCGAACATTCTCCGCATTCACGGAATCAATCCGCCCGTGCTGGAGGCCCACCTGCGGCTCTACAGGACCGTCATGTCTGGCCCCTCGCCGCTGACGCGCCTGCAGCGGGAAATCCTGGCGGTGGCGGTTTCCGGCCTGAACGGCTGCCATTACTGTGTCGTCCATCACGGAGCGGGTCTCCGTCAACTGGGCGCGCCGGAATCGCTGGTCCAAGCCCTGGCCGGGCCGGCGCCCCTGAAGGCGCAGCTTTCCGATGCGGACAGGGCCCTGGTCCGCTACTCCATCCGCCTGACCCGCCACCCCGCTGGGATTGGAGCCGAGGATGTGGAAGAATTAAGGGGACATCAATTCTCCGACCGCGCCATCCACGACGCGTGTCAGGTTATCGCCTATTTCAACTACGTCAATCGCGTGGCCGACGGTCTGGGGATTGAACTCGAGGATGGAGAACCACGATGAAAGTCTGCGACGCTCATTGCCACTTTTTTTCCCCCCGCTTCTTTACGACGATCTACACCCGCCGAAGCGGCAGGGAGGCGCTGGAGGAACTGCGGGAAACACTGAAATGGGACATCGACGACAATCCTGAGGATCTGGCTCGCCGCTGGGCGCGGGAACTGGATCGAAACGAAGTGTCGCGCGCCGCGTTAATTGCAAGCGTCCCCGGGGATGCGGAGTCCGTAGCCGAGGCCCTGTCCATCATCCCGGATCGCTTTGTCGGGTTTTTCATGGTTGATCCGAGTGCCGAAGGAGCTGCGCGCGCGGTCCGCAGAGCATTGGAGGAATGGAGGCTTCAGTGCGTCTGCCTGTTTCCGGCCATGCACGGCTTTTCACTGCAGGACGAGCACTTGGAGCCGATCGTACAGGCCGTCAAGGAACAGTGGAAATGCGCCTTGTTCGTGCACTGCGGAGCGCTTTCAGTCGGCGTTCGAAAAAAGCTGGGACTGCCCAGTCCGTTCAACCTCAGGCTGTCGAATCCGCTGGACGTCCACTGGCTGGCCTCCCGCCACCCCGAAGTTCCGATCATCGTCCCTCATTTCGGCGCAGGGATGTTTCGGGAGGCCCTGCTGGCGGCCGACCTTTGCCCCAACATCTTTTTCGACACCTCCTCCTCCAACGGCTGGATCCGCTACCAGCCCGGACTCTCCCTGCGGCAGGTCTTTGAAACCTCGCTGGAAGTCCTGGGCCCAGAAAGGCTCTTGTTTGGAACGGACTCCTCCTTTTTTCCTCGAGGCTGGCAAAAGGGGATTCTTGAGACGCAGTCGGGAATCCTAAACGACCTGAATCTCAGCGAAGGGGAAAAGGCGGCGATCCTGGGCGGAAACTTCGAGCGCCTGTTCGGAAGTCGCTCGGGCCAGACGGAATAAACGGGCGCACTGGAAAATCTGTGGAAAAAAGGCCGAGGCCGCACCCGTAAGCCCGCATGTTTCACACGCCTCCTACTACGGCGCCGAATAACGGCGCCTCGCGACGGGCCCGTGTGAAAAACGCGGGCTAGGACTTTGAGCGCGCGGCTCTGAGACGATCCAAGGAGCCCTTGATCAAAGCGTAGTGGTCTTCCTCCTCTTCAGCGAATTGCAGGAAGATGTCCCGGCCCTCGGTGTCGTTGAACTTGTCAGCATAGCTGCGGAAGAAATCGCGGGCGTCTCGCTCCATGTTCATGGCGACCTTCAAGGCTTCTTCCGCCGTCATTTCCGCCTTCAGTTTCCGCTGCACCTCCTCTTTGGAGGGGAAAATCCTCTGGAGCGCTTCGTAGTCGAAGTGCAGAAACACTGGCGCATCCAGAACTTCAGGGTGGTCTTTCACGAGCCGATCCCACTCCTCCTTCAAACCGCGGAAGTGGCCTTCTTCATCTTCGAGCATTTCCAGAAAAGTACGGCGGGTCTCCTCGTGCTGGACCATTCCCGAAGCGGTCTGGTAGAAGTTGACGCCGCGCCTTTCCGTCTCCATGGCGATTTTTAAGGCGTCGCGCGCAAATACCAGATTGGCGTCCACCGGCTCGACGCCCTTTTCCTGTTCGTTTCGGCAGGCGCTGCAGATTCCAAAGATCTGAAATTTGTTCCGGATCGGACTGAAATCATACTCGGCGACGATTCTCTGCTGCAGCTGCTCCAGTTCTGGGCTGGAGAATTCAATGGTCCGATTGCACTCTACGCATACGATGTGGTGGTGATGCGGTCGCTTGTACAGGCTTTCAAACCTGGCTCGTCCGTCATCCAGATCCGTCTTTCGAGCCAGACCACAGTCGGTGAGCGCTTTCAGCGTTCGAAACACCGTGGCGTACCCGATTCGACCATCCCGTCGCCGCACCAGCTCGTACAGCTCATCGGTGCTGAGGTGCCCTTCGGCGGACAGGAAGGCTTCCAGAACAATTTCCCG
>DATKAT010000017.1:0-5213 GCA_035514675.1 Acidobacteriota bacterium
TGACAGGTTGCCGGAATCGTTTCGACGCCTTTCAAATCGATCGAGCGTCTCTGGCGAAACCAGGAGACGGCCTGATCGGCGGTGGCAAACCAAGCGCCCGATTCCTTCAGCCTCTGCAGGAGTTCGCGGTAAAAAGAACCCCACTGGCGTTCAGGGGCAAGGCTGCGGTCGTGCCAGTTGACCGTGAGAACCCCGCCGAAATTGCGGGCGTTCTCGATCAATCGATCGCACAGATCAGCTGCCTCTGCAGGTCCGAGGTCCATTCGGTCGCGATAAAACAGCGCCGTGTCCTGAATATGGAGGGGCAGTTCGAGCAAATTGCGGGTTCCAGGAAGGCGAAACACCTGCGAGGTTCCCGAACGATATCCGACCGCGCCGTTGTAACCCAGCGTCGAGTCCCACTCGAATCCCGCTTCTTCAAGGGTCTTGGGCGTGGAGCGTTCAAAATAGAGCCAGTGCATGCGGGCCCCCGGGATTCGTCTTCCAGTGACCTTTTCGATCTCTTCCTTTTCGAGCTTTCCGAGATCCGCATCGCTCCAGGCGTCCATCCCGTGCAGCGCAACCTCGCAGCCGTTCGTCATGCACTGCGCCAGGTCGCTTTTCAGTTCCCCGGCGGCGTAAGGGGAAGCACGTCTGAAACTCGCCTTCTCGTTTGCAGGCACTCGTTCGGACCCGCCTTGAAATGGAAGGATGAAGAATGTCGAAGGGATCCCGGATTCGGCCGCCAGATAATCTCGGAAAGACTGCCACGGGTCTGGAACGCGGCTGGCCAGAATCAGGGGAACCTTGAAGGCGGTCTTCCAGTTCTGAACCGCCTCCTGCAAGTTGATTCTTCCCCGGCGGTATCGTGAGAGAGACCCAAGCGTCGCCCGCACAAGAAATCCCGCCATCGTGTGGTCGAATCGGTGCCGTCTCAACCCCGCGAAGTCGATATCGTGCGTCAGGCAGCAGATGAATTCGAAGCCGGCGGGTTTCGGCGGAACTTCCGGGAATTCGATTTCGTTTTGTTCCAACTGCCGGCGCAGGAAATCGATGTGAAGGTCGAGCGTCGGAACCAGCGCCAGAGTTTCGGGCTGACCTTCCTCCAGAAGATATCGCACCTCTTCGAACAGGTCATAACCGATTCTCAGAACCTTTCCTTCGGCAGTTTCGGTCACGAAGGCCGCACAACTCCTCCCCGCCGACAGCTCGCAGGTCTGAGAGTCGCCTAGCGAGAAACAGCGGAGGGAGCGGAAAATGGGAAACCGAGAAGTTGGCCCCTGTATGACTTTCTCTTCGGGAGCGTCCAGGAACTGCGCCCCTATTCGTTCATCCAGTTGATGTCTGTTCGAACCAAAGACGATTGTCAGGTCCGCCGAAGGAAGTTTCGGGGGAGATGCCTCAGTCGTGACCAGCAGGGCAGGATATCTACATTCGGGCCGCGCGTATTCCCAAGGAGTTTTCCAGAGTTCGAAAAACTCTTCCGCGGTTTCTCTTTCATTTTCACTGACGAATGCGCCGATCATGATGCGTTCATGCGAGATACCGGTACAGGAAACCTCCAGTTCGCAGTCCGGCCGAGGGCAATCTCCTGAGCCCGGACCGGAGGAGGCGCAGGGGCATTCCGGAACCGGCCGTCGGCCTCGGTTCAGCGCTTGAGATGTACCGCAGAGGGACCGCTTCAGCTCCCAGCCTGATCTTAAAATCGTACAATCCAACCTCCTCCTTCTCGGTTCTTCCAAGGTCCAACTCCCGGTCGCCGCGGCGGATGGCGAGTTGGATGGCGCGCCAAAACAGGAGCGGATTGACGCCGAGCGACATCTTCTCTTCCGATGAAGCTCCAAACTTGTACACGGTGGCCGCGCCGTGGTGCAGGAGGAGCATGCCGGCGGCCGGCTGGCCTTCGTGCTCGGCCAGCAGCAGCGTCAGGCGCCGGGTCGGGGCGAATTCCAGCCACAGGTTCCGGAAAAATGAAAAAGGCTGGGAAGGAATTCCCAGCCGCCGCCGCGTCAACAGGTGCAGACGAAAGTACTGCTTCAGGTCGGTCTCGTCTTCCCCTTTCCGAACCGTCACTCCCTCCCGTTCCGCCTTCCGGATCGGCCGCTGGATGCAGCTCCGATGAAAGTTTTTGAAGAGCTGCTCCGGGGCCGCGGTCAGTGGGAGGATGAAGTTCGTTCCGCATTCTGCGTTCCGCGTTCTGGGTTCTAGGTTCTGGGTTCCGCGCTCTGTCACTTTCGATTCGTGCGGCTGCATCTTGTCTGGGTCGGTGCGGAAGCAGCGGATTTCTAGTGATGCGTCGGCGTTTTGCCGAGCGAAAGCGTTCATGCTTTCCAGAAGCGGGGCGAAGTCTTTCGGATCGCCGAGCAGGGGGTCGCAGTGGTCGGAAAATGGGTAGGAGCAGAGCTTCCGGCCCTGAAAGAGATTTCTGACCAGGGCGGCCGCGATGCCGGAACGAATGTTTCCACTTTCGTCCCGCGCCAAAAAGTAAAGCGGACGGAAGCCGTATGTCCGCTCCATGATCCGATGCCAGGAGGAATCGTGAAACAGCGTGCCGTGCGGGTGACCGTTCACGAAGCCGTCCCAGTCGATGGGAGACGCTTGCGGTTCGAGTTCCAACTTCAAGGGTCAAGCGTTAATAGAGCCGGCGCCGGCAAGAGCGCGGTTTAAAATTCAAGATTCAAAATTCAAACTTGACGGGTTCGTAAAAAGTCAGCGAGGCGCTGGCGGGCATACGATGGGCTGTACTTCTGGCTTCGGGATACACAACATGGGGTATCCAAATTTCCAGTTTTGGACTTTTTACGACTCCATCAAAATTCAACGGGTGAGTGTGGTCGAGCAGCGGTGTCGTCTACGTACTCCCGCGCTGAAAGCGCGATTCGATTCGAGAACGGGCCGTGTCGCTATCGGACTATCCGCTTTTTCCAGGATCTTGACGCCGCCCTTACAGGGCTCACATTCCTTGGGACGGCTTCCAAACCCGGGGCGTTGCCCGCCGGCTCTGGGATGAATCGCGCCTTCAGCGCTTTTGCATCTCGAACCGAATCTTGAAACGTGAAACTGAAAACTCGGAACTTTGAACTCTCAACAGATAATCGACGAGGCGTGTGGTCCGGCGGCTTGGGCGGCGCGGACATCCTTCAGCAGTTGCTCCAGGTATTGCCGATAGCCGCAGGGGGAAATCGCTTCGATGGTCCGCTGGAGCTGTTCGGAGCTGATCCAGCCTTTGCGCAGGGCTATTTCCTCCAGGCAGGCGACCTTGAGGCCCTGGCGTTTTTCCAGCGTTTCGATAAAGGCGCCGGCCGACAGCAGGCTGTCGTAGGTCCCAGTGTCGAGCCATGCGAATCCCCGTCCCATCACTTCCACCTGAAGCTCTCCCCGTTTCAGGTAAAAATCGATGACATCCGCGATCTCCAGTTCGCCGCGGCTTGAGGGTTCCAAGGCGGACGCGACCTCTACGACCCGGTTGTCGAAAAAGTAGAGGCCGGGTACGGCGAATTGGCTCTTTGGGCGCGCCGGCTTTTCCTCAATGCTGATCGCCTTCCCGGATTCGTCGAATTCGACTACGCCGTAGCGCTGGGGGTCGTTGACCTGGTAGCCGAAGATCGTTCCTCCGCGGGTCCGCCGGCCGGCTCGCTCGAGAAGCTCCGGGAATCCGTGACCGAAAAACAAGTTGTCACCCAGAATCAGGCAGGCCGGATCGCCTCCGAGATATTCGGCGCCGATCAGGAACGCTTGAGCCAGGCCCTCGGGTCGCGGCTGCTCGGCGTAGTGAAGCTGAATCCCCCACTGACTGCCGTCTCCAAGAAGATGCTCGAACAGAGGGAGGTCCATCGGGGTCGAGATGATCAACGCGTCCCGGATTCCCGCCAGCATCAAAGCCGACAGCGGATAGTAAATCATCGGCTTGTCGTAGACAGGCAGGAGTTGCTTGCTGACTGCCTTCGTCGCCGGGTACAGGCGGGTACCGCGTCCGCCTGCGAGGATCAGGCCCTTGAACTGGCGAGGCGATTCAATATTCAAGATTCAAAACTCATTTGAATTCCAAGAATGACGAAGTCAAAAGACGTCTGTCAATTAGAAATGTCTGGATCGTTCCCAGAAGTCTCGGATGGAGATGGCGTCCACGTCCGATGAGATGCACAAGACCGCCTTGCATCGATCGGGCCATCGCCACAGGCGCAACAGCGGTTTACGGCAGCTTTCGACGGCGTTGAGCAGGTGGCGTTCGCTTTGGAACGTGAAATCAGCGGGAAGATGGAGCGAATGGCGTTCCGGGCGGGCTGCGGTTTCGACGAAAAACCCTTCATTTTCCAGCAATTCGCGAATGCGCGGATCGATTCCCTCATCGACGCCAACGGTCGGTCGCGAGTCGGGCCCGAAGCGAAATCCGCGACGGCCGTCTTCAACGCAGTCGGGCCCTCGGACCCGGTAGCCTCGAACAAATTGTTCCCGATCGGCTCTTTCGCCGTTTCGCTCCAGTACCTGCAACTGAGGCGGCGCGATCGCCCAGACCGTGCCCGAGCCATCTGGATCGATATCGATCTCCCACTGATGCAGCTTCCTTTCGGACCACCACGATGCCAGTTCTCCGAGCGTCGGATTCCACAGGGCTTCGCCCAGACTGCGGGCCGTTCGAAGGACTTCCAAAAGCGGCTCTCGGATGAATTCAAAGCGTTCCGGGTGGAACAGGAGATGCAGGATTTCACCCCGCCGCACCGCGTCCTGGAGCAGTTCGCTCCAAATCTGAGCGATCTTTTGGGGGTCGTGGATCCGATAGCGCTCCCAGAGCATCTCGTCGTCGGGCGCGCTGATGGGGAGTTCCACGATTTCTTTCGAAAAGCGCGGCAATGAAAGGAGCTGCTCGTTCGTTTCACATTGATACAGGGATTTCAAGAGCCTCTCCACCCGTTCCGCGGGCAGCGCTCCATTCGTGCCGGTCACAAAATGCTGGCTCGTCCACTTGAACGGACTCGAGGCCAGGGCGCCCAAGGTGTCCGGGTTGTAGTTGAGATATGGACAGCGGAAGCCCTCCACCTGAAATCCCGCTTCGGACAATGCGGTGAAGCTCCGATCAATGACCTCTTGCTGGGCCGCTCGATCAAAGTAGCTCATGCGCACGTGGTGGTAGCCGTGGGCGGCGATTTCGTGAGGACCGCGCCCCAGCCGTGCGATCAGATCTCCGTGCCGATGGATCAGGCTGGCCGTCACGCAGAATGTCATGCGGGTTCCCA
>DATKAT010000018.1:0-4214 GCA_035514675.1 Acidobacteriota bacterium
CGGGCGTTGACGATGGCTCCTTCCAGCAGCTCGAGCACGTCCAGGACTTCCACGCCTTGTTCTTTCAGCAAAGCGGCCAGCATTTCGTGCTCACGAATGATTCCGGGAGGGCGTCCTGAAAAAAACGGATGGGACGGCGGGCCGATCTCGGGAAACTTGTACAGGTTGTCTCCGATGGAAACGACTATAGCCGTCTGCAGCGGAGCGTAATCGGACTCGACCCAGAGACGGCGGAGTTTCGAAGAGCCCAGGGATCCAGCCGCCAGCAGGCTGCAAAGGAGAATGAATGCCGCCAGCCGGGATGGTGGGAAGCCGCGATTCGTTACCCGTTTCTGGTCGACTCCTGCGAGCCGCTTTCGATTTTTCGAAAACCTACGGAGCATCACAGTCTTTCCAGCTAACAAGGATACATTCCAGGATCAGTCAATGGTACTGACAACCCGGTCCCATCTGTTCCGTTTTCCGGGGGATCTGGTAGAATCAGCCGTTCTGCGGCCAACCGTGTCCGGCGGTTCGCCGATCCGGACTGCGGGGAGCCTGCTAACCCGGATTTTGCACGCGGGTCCGGCGCCGCAGCAGGGTCTGCGTGCAAGATCCGGGTGAAGGGGGACCGGTTCAGGAGAGCAATCCAGTTGAGGGCACTGAACATATGATCAGCTTGTTCACCGTGACGGTTTTTGGATTCATTTTGGGGATGCGCCATGCAACTGACGCAGATCACGTCATCGCCGTTACGACCATTGTGAGCCGATTTCCCGACGTGCGGCGCGCGGCGCGCACCGGACTGTACTGGGGAATTGGACATTCCATGACCATTCTGCTGGTCGGCTCAAGCGTCATCCTTCTGGGCCTCGTGATTCCGGCTCGCGTCGAGCTGGGACTGGAGCTGGCGGTCTGCGCAATGCTGGTCATGCTCGGACTGGCCGGCCTGGCGTCGTTTTTCAAGCCGGATTCGACTGGCTCGAAGAACTTCGGATCGGTCGGCTCCGAGAAGATTAGGGCAAGCCGATCTCTTTTTTTCGGCTTTGCGGAAGCGTCTGCCGCCCCAACTCAGCGGATGGAGGCACACGTTCACCCGCATGGGAATGGACGAACGCCGCTGGCATTGTCGATCTTCGATCGAGTCTTGGGCCCCTTCCGATTGTTTCAGCACGTTCGGCCCCTGGTGGTCGGAATCGTCCACGGCATGGCCGGTTCCGCTGCCGTGGCGCTGTTGATCCTTGCAGCCATCCCCCATCCAGGATGGGGGATCGCCTATCTGATTTTTTTCGGCGTGGGAACGATTGCAGGAATGATGCTGATTACGGTCGGAATCGCAACCGCATCCGTTTTCCTGGAGCGCAAATGCAGCGGTTCCTTCCGCTGGTTCAGGCTTTCCGCCGGCCTGTTGAGTTTGGCCTTCGGTGTTTTCCTGGGCTACCAGTTGCTCTTTCTGGAAGAGCCGTTCCTTTGGATTTCACATTGAAGCGGACATCTTCCGGATGGCAAAAATCGCATGTTAACCCGGACTTGAAAGTTGCATCTTTTCAGACCAACGAATGATTCCAATCCGCGGGGCGTCGCCGGCCAAGTCAGTGGGTTGAACGCGGTTGTCTGTCCCGAGGAGTTGGGCCGTTGGGGACGCGTCGAAGCGGCGCCTTCTCTCCGAGTTGAGCTGAAATCATGGAATACGAAACGGCCGCATTCCGACGGCTCGCTTCTTGACGCATCTGTATGAAAGATGCATATTGGTGCATATGCGAACGACCATTAATATTGACGACGAGTTGTTGGAAAAGGCGGCCCGATTGACGGGCACGAAAGAGAAGACGGCCCTGGTTCGGCGGGGCCTGGAGGCTCTGATCGCGCTCGAAAGCGCCCGCCGTTTGGCCGCCTTCGGCGGAACTGAAAAAGGCCTCCGTCCGATTCCGCGCCGCCGAGCGCCGTCGTCATGACGACACTGGTCGACACATCGGTCTGGATCGAACATCTCGGGCAGGGCAACGACCGACTGGCCGAGTCGCTCAATGACGGAGGCGTCCTTTGCCACCGGTTCGTAATTGGAGAGCTGGCATGCGGCAGGCTCCGCAATCGAGACGAACTGCTGAGTCTGCTGAAGGCGCTGCCGGCAGCGCCGATCGCCGAACACGACGAGGTGCTGGGATTCGTCGCGACTCGCAGGCTTTTCGGCCGAGGCCTTGGTTGGGTCGACATGCACTTGCTCGCCTCCGCGCTCCTTGCGGGCTGCAACCTGTGGACTCTTGATCGGCCCCTGGCAGTAGTCGCTGCTGAGCTGGGAATCGGCTGACTGTGGGGGGCGGCTGTCAACGACGCCGGGATAAGCAAATCATCGCAATGTTATCTTAAAGAATGCCCGATTCCGCGCTTCTCAATCCAAGTCTCCCTTCCCAGGTTTCGAAGGCCGGACGGTTCCTTCGCGTAACGATCGTCGTTTCGATTGGGATGGTCGCAGGAGCGATTCTGGAATGGGCGCCGGAGGAGCCCTCGCCCTGGCGATGGCTTCCTTTGGGGCTGGCGTACCTCGCGGGGGCAGGCCCGATTCTTCGAAACTCGTGGTCGGCACTGCGGCAGGGCCGACTTTCGATCGACTTCCTGATGGGCACCGCGGCCGTCGGCGCAGCCGGGGTCGGCAGGCCTCTGGAAGGGGTCATTCTGATTTTTCTGTTCTCCCTGTCCAACACCTTGGAGGCGTTTGCGATGGGTCGGACCCGGAGGGCCATTGAAGCCCTGATGGACCTGCACCCGGAGGAGGTGACTCTTGTGGACGATCAGGGGCGGGAGCGGGGCCGGGCGACGGCCGCCTCGCTGACTCCCGGCGACCGGATCCTGGTTCGGCCGGGGGAGAGAATCGGGGCAGACGGCCGGGTTGTCGAAGGAAGAAGCGGAGTCGATCAATCGGCCATCACTGGGGAGTCGGTACCGGTGACCAAAGGTTCGGGCGACGACGTTTTTGCCGGAACGATCAGTGAGGGAGGAGCTCTGGTTGTCGAAGTCACCCGCCGCGCCGACGACACAATGCTGGCCCGGATCGTGCGCCTCGTCGAGGAAGCGCGGCAGCAGCGGGCGCCGGCTCAGCAGTTCATCGACCGCTTCGCTCATCCCTATACGGTGTTCGTACTGGTGGGAAGCGGCCTTGTTGCGCTCGTCGGCCGGCTGCTGTTGGGAATGACGCCCGAAGACGCCGTCTACTGGGGCGTGACGCTTCTGGTGGTCGCCAGTCCCTGCGCCTTAGTGATTTCCACTCCGGCCGCCATCCTGTCCGGAATCGCCAACGGCGCCCGCCACGGAATCCTGTTCAAGGGGGGCGCTTTTCTGGATCTGGCTGGGACCATCGACACGGTGGCCTTCGACAAGACTGGAACGCTGACAGTGGGTCGACCCGCGATGCTGGACTGGACTACCCTGGACCAGCTCCGGCAGGGAGACGGCAATGCTCGGAATGACTCGTCGCCAGGGGATTGCCGGCTGGAACTCCTTCGTCTGGCCGGCGCCGTGGAGCGCCCTTCGGAACACCACCTGGCCCGAGCCCTGTCGGAAGCCCTGACCGAACGCGGCCTGACTGTCCCGGCTGTCCAGGCCTTTCAGGCCTATCCGGGAGAGGGGGTCTCAGGCGCCGTCGAGAATCAACGAATCTGGGTCGGAAACCGTGCGATGGCTGAAAGAGAGGGCGCTCGCATCGACGCTCTCCTTTTGAGCTGGATGGGGGATCAGACTTCGCTGGGTCGTTCGGTGGTCCTGATTGGGCGCGACGGCCATGCCGCGGGCGCCATGGCCTTCGGTGACGAACTGAAGCCGGAGGCGGCCGCCACCATTCGCCACCTCAAATACGAGGGAATCCGCTGGATCACGATTCTCTCCGGGGACCATCCGGAGGCGGTCCGAGCGGTGGCAGCCCAACTGGGCGCCGACGACGTTCACGCCGGACTCCTTCCCCATCAGAAGGTGGAAGTTCTTCGGAAGCTGAGAGCGGCTTCACGGGGAGTGGCCATGGTCGGCGACGGCGTCAACGACGCACCGGCCATGGCGGCGGCCACCCTCGGTATTGCGATGGGAGCCGCCGGTACCGACGTGGCCATCGAGACCGCCGACGTGGTCCTGATGAGCGACGATCTCTCCAAGGTCGACTACGTCGTCCATTTGGGCCGAAGAGCCCGACGGGTCGTCCGGCAGAACGTCTGGTTCAGCGTGGGATGGATGGCCGCTCTCGTTCTGGT
>DATKAT010000019.1:0-6617 GCA_035514675.1 Acidobacteriota bacterium
TTTCGAACGCTACAAAGAGTTAGGGATTCCGCTTGAAAGCGTCATTCTTCCATGCGGCCATTACACGACTGCCCGATTTCCCTTCAAGTTTCTGGATGGGTGGCATATTTGCAGTTATCTGCGGCGGCGTTTGCGAGAGCCAGATTCCGGATTCGGAAAGAATTGAACCGCAACTCAGGCGCACTGCAAGAGCCTGGCATCTAACCCGCATTTCTCACACTGCTTCTACCGCGGCGACGGATAACGACGCGCCTACTGCACCGTCCTCGACGGGCTGTACGGATTTCCCCCTTCCGGCCAGCTTTCAGTTATCATGGAAATCTCTATGAAGCTCGGGTGGACTCGAACGATGCTTGTCGCGCTGGCGTTCTCGGCCTCCGGCCTGGAAGCCAAGTACAAGATTAAAGACATGCAGCTGCGCGCCGCCGATCAGTACGAATCCCATCAGGACTTTCAGGGGCTGATCATCGGCGCCTACCCCTGCAATACGTTGGAGAGGACGCTGGAGGTCTTTGACACCGAAAAGCTGCATGAAAAGGGGATCCTCCCGGTCGTGCTGGTTATCGAAAACAACAATGAGTTTCCAGTACAGATTCTGGGAGAGGAGATTTTCCTGGTCGCTCCGGACCAGAGCCGTTCCCCCTCGCTCCCGTATGTCGACGTGCTTCTGGAGATCACGCTTCGAAGCCCCCTTTCCAGCCAAACCTCTCGCAAAGAGGTGTTGCTGCAGCGGTCGGTTCCGAAGGACATGTTCCTGGACTTCCAGCACAAGGATCTGGGTTCCCGCTTAATCGCTCCCCACAGTTCCGACTACGGAGTGGTCTTTTTCCGCATGCCGGAGGACTCCGATCTGCAGGGCCATCACCTGTATCTTCCCCAGATCTTCAACTTCATCAGTGGAGAGCCGCTGATATTCTTCGAATTCGAGTTGAAAGGATCCGCTCCGTGACAGCAATCGTCAAATTCGAGTTGAAAGGATCCGCTCCGTGGAAGCAGTAAAAGTCTTTCAGGGGGATTGGGCGTTGATCCTGGGGGCCTCCAGCGGGTTTGGAGAGGCGGCGGCGGCGGAGCTGGCCCGAGCCGGCTGCAACATCTTTGGAGTCCATCTGGATCGCAAGGCCACCTTGCCCAATGCAGAGAGGATTCAGGCGGAAATCGCCGCTGCCGACCAGGAATCGGTGTTTTTCAACATCAACGCGGCCGATCCGGAAAAGCGAGAAGAGGCCTTGGGCAGGATGGCGGAGCGCGCCGCGCAGCCGCCCTCGGTCCGGATCTTGCTGCATTCGCTTGCTTTCGGAACCCTGGGGCGATACTTTCCCGAAAAAGGCCGCGCCATCACGCCGAGTCAAATGGACATGACTGTGGATGTCATGGCTCATTCACTCGTGTATTGGGTTCAGGGACTGCTGGAGAAGAACCTGATGGGACCGGGAGGCCGGGTGTTTGCCATGACCAGCGCAGGCGGGCGACGGGTGTGGTCCTCATACGGCCCCGTCTCGGCCGCCAAAGCGGCCCTAGAGTCTCATATCCGCCAGATCGCTCTCGAACTGGCCCCCCGCGGGATCACGGCCAATTCCATTCAAGCCGGCGTCACCGACACTCCCGCGCTCCGAAAGATTCCAGGACACGAACAAATGGTCGCGAATGCCCGCCGGAACAATCCCAACGGGCGATTGACGGATCCTTCCGATGTAGCCCGGGCATTGGTGCTTTTAAGTCAGCCGGCCAGCGCATGGATCACGGGAAACGTCATCCGCATTGACGGCGGCGAAGACATCACCGGGTAGAGCGGTGCGGCTTGCGTCGAGTGCGTTGAATTTGGAATCGGCAGTGCTTCGTTCAGGGGCCTGGGTCATCGCAAACCCTCGCTCCGTCGCAATTGAAACTTGAAACCTGCAACCTGAAACTTGTAACCTGAAACCTGCAACCTGAAACCAGCCTCCGCCTTTGCATCCGTGAACTGAAATTCGAATGGAACGAGTAGAGATTCCGAAAGTATCGTTCAGCCGACACCGCCTGGAAAACGGTCTTGAGGTCCTGCTTGCGCCCGACCGAGAGGTTCCGCTGGTTCACGTCAGCCTGCACTACCGGGTCGGTTCCAGTTGCGAGCCTCAAGGGCTTTCAGGATTTGCGCATCTGTTTGAGCACATGATGTTTCAAGGTTCCGAAAACGTGCCCAAGAATGAACACGGCCGACACGTCGACCGTGCCGGAGGCCGATGGAACGCATCGACAAACAAGGACCGCACGAATTATTTCGAGACGTTGCCCTCTCATTTCCTCGACCTGGGCCTGTGGCTGGAGGCTGATCGCATGCGCGCTTTACAGGTTACCGAAGAGGCGTTCAGGAACCAGCGCGACACGGTGATCGAGGAAAAGAAGCAGAGCTACGACAATCGCCCCTACGGATCGTCCCACTTGCGCTTTGACGAACTCGCCTACAGGAATTGGGCCTACGCTCACCCGATCATCGGCTCCGAGGACGATCTGCGCGCCGCCGGAATCGAGGACGCGCAAGCTTTTCACCGGCGCTGGTACGGGCCGGGCAATGCGGTTCTGGTGCTGGCCGGCGACATTCGCGAGAAGCAGGCCTTGGAGAGCGTGCGGCGTAATTTCGCTGATATCGAAGACTTCACAGATCCCCAGCCGCCCGATCTGAGCGAGCCGCCCCAGGATGAGGAGAAGATGGAGGCGATGACGGATGCGCTGGCGCCGCTGCCTGCAATTTCGTTGGGTTACCACTCCGACCCGCTCGGCAGCCCGGATTATTACGCTCTTGGCCTGCTCTCCCTGATCCTGACCGACGGTCATTCCTCCCGGCTGTACCGGAGGCTCGTCCACCTTAGAAACCGCGTCACGACGGTCTATGTCGGAAGCAACCAGCATAAGGGGCCGCAGCTTCTTCGGATCTGGTGCCAGGTCCAGGACGGGCAGGATCTGGACACGGTTCTGGCCGAGTTGGAGGAAGAACTGACTCGCCTGGTTGAGGAAGGGGTTTCCAAATCGGAAATCGAGAAGGCTCGCCGAAAATTGGCGGCGCGGTTCGTTTCCCGACTGGAGACCCGCACCCGGGTGGGAGAGCTTCTGGCTTTTTACGCCGTCTACTATGACGACCCCGGAATGATCCATCGGGAACTGGAGCATTTCCTCCGGGTTGACCGAAACCAGTTGCAGGAGACGGCCGCCCGAATTCTGCGGAAGAAGAATCGGACTCTATTGATCGTGCAACCCAGGAAGTCATGAGAATCTCCTCTCCGCCTCCCCCCGCAAGAGCCCGAAACGTTCGATATCCGGACTGTTTCGAGCATCGCATGGAAAACGGCCTGACCGTGCTGACGGCCGCCAACTCAAGGCTTCCAAAGGTCAGCGCCACCCTGGCTTTGCCGATCGGTCAGGCTCACAGTCCCTTCGACTGCTACGGATTGACCCAGTTGACGGCGGACCTATTGCGTGAAGGGACGAAGCGCCGGAGTTCCGAAGAGATTTCAGAAGAAATGGACCGCTGGGCCATCGAATACGAAAGCGAGGTCACGCTCGAGCATACCCTTCTGAGCGTCGGCGCGCTCGACCGCTTCCTCGAGAGGGCTTTGACGCTGCTGACTGAAATGCTGCTGGAGCCCTCATTCCCCGAACAGGAGTTGGAGAAAATGAAAACCCGCTGGAGAAGCGAACTGCTTTCTCAGCGCGCCGACCCGGGCTTCCTTGCCGGCGAACGGCTCAGCCGCCAGCTTTTTCCGAAGCATCCTTACGGGCGGGTCGCAATGACGCCGGCCGAGCTGGAGCGCGCCGATAGGGAATCCGTCCAAACTTTCCATGCAACCCGCTTTTCCCCTCGAGGGGCCTACCTGCTCTTTGCCGGAGCGGTGGACCACTCCGAATCCATTAGGCTGGCCGAGCGCTGCTTCGGCGATTGGACGCCGCCCTCCATTCCGATGGCCGCGCTGCCTGAGCCGACTCGGCACGCAGCGCCCGGGGTCTATCTGGTAGATCGACCCAACTCGGTCCAGACCAGACTTCACGTCGGCTCCCGTTGCCTGCGCAGAAGCGACCCGGACTTGATTCCGCTGAGCGTCGCCAATCAGATTTTCGGCGGAGGCGGCAGCGCCCGACTGTTTTTGAACTTGAGAGAGGAAAAAGGTTACACCTACGGCGCTTACAGTCAGTTGAGCGCTTTCAGTCAAAGCGGGCTCCTGACGGCCGGGGCCAGCATCCGAACCGATGCCTTGAGCGACTCGATCCGTCAGACTTTTTTCGAAATGGACAGGATGCAGCAGGAACCCGCTTCTCCAGATGAGCTACATCGCAGCCAGTCGGAGTTGATCGGCGCGTTTGTCCGACGTCTGGAGACGCCCGCCTCTCTGGGTTCAATGGAACTGGTTCGACGGCTGTACCAGCTTCCCGAAAACTACTATCGCGAGTTCATTCCGCGTATCAAAAGCGTCACGCTGGAACAGGTGCTCGAAAAAGCTCGGGAGTGGTTTCTTCCGGAACGGTTCAGTATCGTGGCGGTGGGGGACCGATCTCAAATCGAACCCTTTCTGCAGGAACTCGGACCCGTTCGAGTCTTTGACGGCGAAGCCTTTTCAATCGATCAGGAGTTATAAGCCATGTCCAAAATGGAGTTTTATCAGCAGGGAATGGAGTTGTTCAGCGAGGATCGACTGGAGGAGGCCATCGAAAAGCTCAAACGGGCCCTCGAAATCGACCCTGAGTTCGGCGACGCTCTCCACGCCATCGCGATGTCCTATTACCATCTGAATCGCCTGGATGAGGCCGTGGAGTACGGCGAGCGGCTGCGCAGGGCGGAGCCGCACAACATTCACGCCTACACCAGCCTGTCAATGTTTTACAATGCCAAGGGCTTTATTGAGAAGGCGGAGGAAATGGCCGCTCAGGCCGCGCAAATTGAGGGAGAGTCGTAGCAGCTCAAACAACGCCTGCGAACGGGATTGCGGCGCCGCTCCGCTTCGCTCCGGCGCCCTCGAACAAGTGCTATAATTCGGGGCTTCCGAACCCGCGAGCCGGCGTAGCTCAACTGGTAGAGCGACGCATTCGTAATGCGTAGGTTGGAGGTTCAAGTCCTCTCGCCGGCTCCACAATCGTTGACGAAACCGCGGCTTCGAAATAGGACGAACCTCGAAACTCGCAAAAGGGCCCATGGACCCCCAGGAACCCCGCATTACAGAAACCCTGCTTTCCCAAAAGCCCCGGAACCACAGCTTTCTGGTGGCGACGCTGAGCCTGCTGGCGATGCTCAATTTGACGATGCTGGCCTGGAGGAGCGGTCCGGAACCGTTCGGAGGTATGGCCGCCGTTCCGGAAAGGATTCTCGTGGACGGCGAATACTGGCGTCTTTGGACCAGCATGGCGGTCCACGCGGACATCAGCCACTTCGCGTCCAATGCCGTTTTTATCGGGTTTTTCGGATTCCTCCTCTATGGCTACTTCGGGTTCTGGATTTATCCGGTTTGGTGTCTGCTTCTGGGGGCGCTGACCACGTACCTTTCGGTTTTGACCTATCCTCCCGGTGCGCAATTGGTCGGCGCCTCCGGACTGGTCTACCTGATGGCGGGATTCTGGCTGACGATGTACGTCCTGGTGGAACGCAGGCATTCGCGCGGCAAGCGTTTCCTGCAGGCGATCGGATTCGCAGTCCTCGTCTTTTTCCCCACCTCGTTTCATGAACAGATCAGCTATCGGACGCACGCCATTGGATTCGGGTTGGGACTCGTGCAGGCCGTCGCCTTTTTTCAGATTTACAAGTCGAGGATTCGATCCGCCGAAGTGGTGGAAGGGCCCGCGGAACGGGGGCCGAAAGTCGAAGGCGTTGAGCCGGAGTGGGCGGACTGAAGCCCGACGGCTGCAGTGCTAGCCCGGATCTTGCACCCGGGCTAGAAACGGTTTCAGGAGGTCGATTATGAACAAAAGTGCGATTCTTGTCGCGGCTCTGTTTCTGATGGCTTCAGGTCCGTTAGGCGGCGCTCCCTCCGACATTGTGGGCGTCTGGCATTGCGAACTGTATGTGGACAGCGTGGGCCAAACCTTTCCAAGCACCCTGACGGTGACCCTGCAAGAAGAAGGCCTGTCGGGCGTCATGGAGGGCCATGATCGGACCTTTCCAGCGGAGCATCTGGAATTCGCTGAGGGGGTTTTGAAATTCGAGCTGCGTCACCCGGAAGAAGGCGCCATCCGGTTCGAATTGCGCCTTGAAGAGAACGGGCTCACGGGTCGGGCTTCGGGACAGAGTTTTGTGGGACGCGTCACAGGCCGGCGAGCCGAGTAGCCCGACTTCAAAAGAAAAAGCCGACCCGCCAGACTAGCGGGTCGGCTTCAGTGATGCAGAACCCGATTCGCGCTAAAGCGGGCTACAGACGCTTTCAGAAAAATCAGCGCTTCTGAATCCTTCGGCGCTTGGATTTGCTTTTCCCGCAAACTGTCAGCGATTCCGACACCTGGATTTTCTCAGTCGGGTCGACCAGTGGATCCGTCCGCCGCTATCCTTCGATGGAAAACTTCTCCATCAGGTCGTAGAGGGTGGGCCGAGAGATCTTCAAGTCCTCGGCAGTGCGGGATTTGTTTCCTTGATTGCGCTCCAAAGCGCGCAGAATCATCTCTTT
>DATKAT010000020.1:0-23917 GCA_035514675.1 Acidobacteriota bacterium
CCATCCGAAAGACCCGCTCGCTGATGCCTCTGAGGCAGCCAGCTACCTCTTTGAGGAGTGCTACGAGCAAGGCGTCTTGACCTCGGAGTTCTTTCTGGACGACAAGCGCTTTCTTGGAAAAGTCGCGCTCACGCCCGACCCCGCCTTGCGAGCGGCCTTCTTTGCCGCAGTGAAAAGCGCGCAGGAACTGGCGCGGCTGCGCCTGGAGGCGGACCCGAATGACGCGGACGCCCTGTTCGCCATGACTCTCAGCGTAGGGCTGGAGGCCGACTACGCCAGTCTGATTGATATGGAACAGCGAGAAAGCCTGCGCATGCTTGGTGAAGCCAACGAATTCGCCCAGAGACTTCTAGTAGTCGCCCCAGGTGCCGCAGATGCCTACCTCACTCTGGGCCTTGCCAACTACGTCATCGGCAGCCTGCCGGGGTTGAAGCGGCTCTTTCTCCGTTTTTCCGGAATCCGCGGAGACAAGCGCGGAGGCATTGAGCAGCTCAAGATCGCGGCTGCGGAGGGCCGCTATCTTCGGCCCTTCGCCAAGATACTGCTTGCGCTCGTGGCCCTCCGCGAAAAGCAGCCGGAACTGGCCCGCGCACAACTTACAGAACTCGTGGCAGAGTTTCCGCAGAATCCGCTGTTTGTCAGTGAGCTGGCCAAGCTGGGCGAGCCCCGTTGAGAACCAGCCCGACGGCAGCGGCCGACCTTTTCAGGAGCACTTCCTGGATCCCCGCCCCCTGCCGGACCCTTGAAGAACATTTTGGGTGATCTCCACCCCGTTCTCGCCGCCTGCGGCTGCTCGGACGGGGCTTGCTCGAACTCTTCGGGAGCCGAATTCGCTTCAACGTATTCCCTTTCAGTGAGTCAACTAGCCCGGATTTCTCACACTGGTTCGTAGCGAGGCGACGGAGAGCGGCGCGGATGCAAGGCGCGCGACGAAGGCCCCCGCAGTCGTACTCGTGCAGTACGTCGAGCAGGCTTGGCAGCCCGTGATCGAAGTCCTGGTGCGTCGTGTTGCGGGCGCCGCTGGTCCGGATCGTAGGCGCGACGACGCAGGCGATGCTGATGCATCGTCCAGGAGCCGCAACGACCGAGAGGGGCCTGCGCCGCCCGCAACCATCCGGGCAACAGGGGTTTGCGGCCCCCGGACTGCGTTGCTCGTCGTCAACCATGCACCGGCATCGCCTTCCTCCTCGCGCCTTGCCGGCTGACCGCAGATCCCTGTTGCACGACGCACCAGGACTTCGATCACGGGCTGCTTAGAGCGGCAACGCAACAGGCGCGGCGTAATCCGTCGCCACAGTAGAGGCAGTGTGAGAAATGCGGGCTAGTGTCCTGAGTCAGAAGTCCGTCGCAATATAAAGGGTGGCGAGGCGCCCGGCCGACAAGGATCGAGGACCGCGCATATCGGGAATATGTGCGCGACGAGCAACGCAGCCAGGCCGGATGCAGCGCCGCCCGACTGTAGACGAACTTCTGACACAGGACACTAGGTGACAGGGATGCGGCCGCGGCCCACGCTAGCGCGCGCCCCTCCCCGTAAAGACGGCGGGGATGGTCTTGAGCATGATCTCCAGGTCCAGCCACAGCGACCAGTTGTCGATGTATTGGAGATCCATGTCCATCCAGCGCTGGAAATCGATGTCGTTTCGACCCGAGACCTGCCACAGACAGGTGATTCCCGGTCGAACGCTTAAACGCCGCCGCTGGTGGGTCCGGTAGTGCTCGACCTCCTCGGGCAATGGAGCGCGAGGACCGACCACGCTCATTTCCCCTTTCAGGACGTTCCACAGCTGAGGGAGCTCGTCAACGCTGAACTTCCGCAGAAACCGCCCCAGCGGCGTGACCCTGGGATCGTTTCTCATCTTGAATACCGGACCGTCCATTTCATTGAGATGCCGGATCTCCCAGAGCCGGTCCTCGGCGCCGTCGATCATCGTTCGAAACTTGATCAGCTCGAATTCCCGTCCGTACAGGCCGCAACGGATCTGGCGGTAGAAAACGGGGCCCGGGCTGGTGAATTTGACGGCGGCGGCGACGATCGCCAGCAGCGGAGCGAAAACGATCAGCCCGACCAGCGCTATGAAAAAGTCCAGGATCCGCTTGGCGATCGTCGACAGGTTGTGCTCGGGGACGGTGGAAAACGTCACCAGCGGCAAATCGTCCAGAAACTCGAGCGAGATTTTGGAGGTCGAGGTGGGAAACAATTCGGCGACCACGCGAGTCTTGATCCCGAGAGACTCGCAGAGCCGAGCCAGTTGTTCGAAGCTGGCGAAGTCCCGCTTGTGGATGTCGGTGAAGATGATCTCGTCCGCCGGCGAACGCTCCTGAATCAGCAGCGGCAGGTCGGACACCGAGCCGACCACCGGAAGCCCCTGGGCATCCTCCTCCGGATCGTCGTCATGACGGACGTAACCCGCCACATGGGTGCCCCACATCTTCGATTCTTCCAGGGTGCGGCCGATCTCTCGCGCCCGCGCGTCGGTCCCCACGATCAGAATGCGAATCCGGCTGTACTCGTTCAGATTTCGCGTCAGCAACACCCAGCGCACCCCCAGTCGGTTGAAGATCAGTCCGACTGCCGTCAGTGAAAGGAATCCGAAAAAGACGGGCCGGCTGATTTCAAGCATCAGACTGTAGTTGATGAAACCGATCAGAATGCCCATCAACACCACGAAGTTCAAAACCCGCGCCGCCTGCCGGCTCAGGGGCCGCGAAAGCAGATTCGAGTAGCCCTGCGTGGCCATCAACATCAGAATCCAGACCGGCGACAACAGCACCAGGTAGGAAAGATAGGCCGAAAAAGGAAGCAGGTTCGCGTGAAAAAACTGACTCACCTCCAGCGGGGAGAACCGCACCAGGTAAAACCGAGCGTGATAGGAAAAGTAAAGCGCCGCAAATGCGACCGCCAGGTCCGCCGCAAAAAGGATTCGCGTATACAGGCGATGGTGATGGCGAAACATTGATGGGAGATTGTATCAAGTTCGGAGTTCGAAGTTCTTGGTGCTTGGTGCTCGATTCAGGCCGGAAGGCCGGCAGTCTTTAGCCCAGTCCGTGAGGGCTGGGTTGATGTCCACACCCCCCATCGCGAGCGCCCGGAAGGGCGCGGCAGAAATCCTGCGGTGAGGCCTTGACAAATGGGGAAAACCCAGATCCTTGCACCAAGCACCAAGCACCAAGCACCAAGCACCAAGCACCAAGCACCAAGCACCAAGCACCAAGCGCCAAGCACTAAGCGCCAAGCACTAAGCGCCCGCCCTTAAAGATAAACGATCTGATGCGCCGCGCAGAAGGGCTGAACGGAGGCCTGCAGGCGCTGCAGCAGTTCCGGACCTTCCTCCATCAGAAACTGGTTGAAATTGAGAGTTCTCTCTTGAAGCCGACCGTCCGGATACAGCCGCTGTTTCATGAAGTCGAGATGTCGTTTGAGATGGCCCTCGCGCTCCCGATGATTGAACACGTAGCGGTCGTGCACTTTCTGCAGCTGGTACAGCATTTTTCCCTTCGCGCCCTCCAGCATCTGGACCAGGGGCGGATCCTGCTGCTGCAATCCTTGCTCGATGACGGACAGTCGCTTTTCCAGGTCCTGGCGCGCCCGGTCCAGCTCCGCGAGAATGCGCCCGGAAGGGCCGCCTCGAATGATCTTTTCGGTCAATCGGTCAGGGTTTTCGTTCAGAAGCTCCTGCACGGTCAGTTCGTATCGCTCCAGGTATCGGAGGCTCTTGCGGTCCACCATGGTGAAGCCGTTTCTAGGGACGATCGATACTTCCAAATCGAAGTGAGGCGCGATCGCGTTGACCTGTGCGAAGTAGGCGATTTCCGAAGGGCCTCCGACGGTTACGGCGGTGGGAAACAGGTGGTCCTGCAACACGGGCCGCAGCAGAACGTTAGGCCCGAACTGCTCAGGATGGCTGCGGACCCGATCCAGCAGGTCGCTTTCTGAAATCCGCAGATTCGGAAGATCGCGCGCAACGAACTCCTTGCCGTTGAACTCCAGCTTTCGGCGCCGCTTTCCTTCGAACAGAAACAGGAGGGATTCGGTTTCGTCTACGAATACCTGCGGAGAATATCCTGCGGCCTGGATCGCCTCTCCTCGTTCCTGAAGCCTCCGGTTGATTTCGGCTCTCTGGGAGACGGCACTCGCGAAAAAGGGGCCGAGTTCTCTTTTCACTTCCGGCGCCAGCGGATCGAAACAAATCAGCCCGGAGTCTTCAAACAGTCGGGAGAGCCAGGCGCCGAAGGCCTCTCGAAGGGTTCGCTCCGGGCGATAGGCGCCCTGCAGAACGGCGCGCACCTCCGCATAGAAGCTGGTTTGGTCGAAATTCCGGTCGAGCTTCTCGAACTCCGATTGCAGATCGCCCACTGGCAGCGCGCCCACCATGGTACCGTCCGGCTCTTTAGTGATCGGCAGCTGAAGGTCCAACCTGGCCCCGTCGGCTCCCAGAAACGTCGTAGTCCGCACCTCGTCGAAGTCGGAGTCGTCGGCCGCCAGCCAGAAGACGGGAACCGCCGCTATTCCGGCTTCCTCCAAGTGACGGGCCAAGCCAACGGCGGTGGCCGCCTTGTAGACCGCAAATGACGGCCCTCCAAACAGTGCGACCTGCTGCCCGGTCAGAACGGCCAGCGTCCCGTCTCGACTCAGGCGCTTTAACTGTTCGAGGACTTTGGAACCGGCGCCGATCCGCGCTTGAAAGTCCTCCAGGGCGCGAATCAGCGGAGCTCTTTGCAAACGGGAAAAGCGGCCGGCCCGCTCGGCTCTGAAGGTCAGCGCCTCCGGCGTCAGAGGCATCGAAGGGTAAAAGGAGAGGGCCGATTCCTCCCCTTCCAGACAGGCGACGAACAAGGGATTTTGTCCTGGAATCTGCCCGAAGCGAAGACACTCGGATTTCATGGCTTTCCGTTTCAACTCACTTCGCCGATGGCGCCGGCGGCCTCTGGATTCCCCAGATATAAAGTCCAAAAAAAGAAAAGACGCGCTTCCTAGGCCCCCCGATTCGAAATTTCTGCATTTCTTCGACAACCTCGAGTGAGCTTCCATTGTACCGATCCGCAGCGGGATTCGATGGCGCGGCGTCAGCGACGCGCATCCAGGGGCGACGGAAGCGCAGCAGCCATGCGAAACCGTTCCGCACGCGCCCTGTTCCGTCTTCCTGATCGTCGCCGGATTCGCTGGCCCGGATTTTTCACACGGGTGCTTCGCAAGGCGCGTAACGAATCCCCCCGCAGTCGTACTCGTGCAGTACCCTGAGGAGGCCGAGGAGCGGCGACGCAGTAGGCGCGCCGGTCTCCGGCGGCGCAGTAGCAGGCGTGTAAAAAATGCGGGCCAACATTGGGAACTGGGGCGGTCTCCCAGATCGGACCGACCCTGTTGACTTTACGACAGGAGAAGCGGTAACCTCTCTGATCTTCGGGGATACGGAGCGACGCAAGCGACAGAGGATATGGAAAGCGGTTGTGAATTCACGCTCGAATTGAAGCCCAGCACGCGGATTGACGTGATCGACGTGCAGGGCCGATTCCGTGAAAGTTTCGGTGACTGCCTCAAGGGGTTTCGCAAAGCGCTTTACTACTCGTACCACACGACTGCGGGATATTTTGAGGAGACCCTTTGCGCCCGCCTCGACCACGATCCCGACCTGGTCAGGAGGTTTGTCGATTCCTACCACCGGCTGTTTCCGCCCGGAGCCAACTACTTTCACGATCAGCTCCACCTGCGGAAGGAATTGAGCGAAATCCAGAGGCGCAACGAGCCCCGCAATGCGGATTCCCATCTGACCTTTATCGGGAGCGGGCTGACCAATTGCGCCACCTACACCGTCCGGAACGGCCGTCCCGTCTACTTTGTCGATCTCGACGGCGTTTTCGGGGAGACGGTGCGAACCCGCAGGACCTCCGTGATTCCCTACAACTTCGAGCGCAGGGTCGATTCTCTGGAAGCGGAGATCGGGGTCAGCAATCACTCGGTGGTGTCGGTCAATCTGAACGACCAGAGGCTGGGACTGATGGAGCGGATCCGTGAAAGGATCGCTGGATCAGGAGTTCGGCGAGGGCGCGTAGACATCGTTCTGGCGCCGAGCGAGCGTAACGCAGGGCTGACCGTCAATGAATATGAAACCCTCCTGATGCGCCACGACCTGGTCGACGTGCTGCGAAATCCGTTCCGCTTCATGGCCGAGAGGTGGCGCCACGCGCTGCAGAATCCCAGAGCGGTTCCGGGAAAGATGCTGAATTACGCCAAATACGACCTGGTGCAGGTGGTCAACCAGTTGGTCGACGCCCTGCGGCTTCGAGACACTCTGGCCGAAAAGGCGCTGGACAAGTTTCTGGGAGTGCCCGCTGAACGATTCCTGAGAATGAAGCGATCCGTCAGCCTGATGATTTCCGGCGAAGGCCGCAACGGCGGCGGTACGATCGTCGAAGGAACATACCAGAGCCCGATCCTGATTCAATGGCAGCGATCGGAGGCCCGCAGCCGCCGCCTTTTGATCGATTTCATTCAATTCGAATAAGACGCCCGGATTCCGACGGGTCCGGATGCCCGATTTCACTTTTCCGCCCGGCAGAACCCTCTTTGGCTTTCCTGGATGAATTGCAGCAGGGAGCGGACATGCGGGGATTCGAATCGGCTCAGGGTCTCCAGCCGCTCCTTCAACCGACCTCCGCCGAAGAAAAGGGCGCGGTACGCCCGCTTCAGCTCGGCGATCTCTTTTTGTGAAAAGCCGCTGCGCTGGAGCCCCACCCGATTGAGCCCCCGGGTGCGGCTCGGGCCGTCGGCCAGGCAGTAGGGGAGGACGTCCAGGGTGATTTTAGCGTTGCCTCCGATCATGGCGTGCCGCCCCACCCGGCAATACTGATGGATCACCACGCCGCCGGAAATGAAGGCGCTGGTTTGGATGCGCACGTGGCCCGCCAACGCCACGTTGTTGGCCATCACCACGGAATCCTCCAGAACGCAATCGTGGGCGATATGAGCGTACGCCATCAGGTAATTGCCGTCGCCGATCATCGTTTCCCCTCCGGCGTCGGCCGAACGGTGCACGGTCACGCCTTCACGAAGCGTGTTTCCCCGCCCGATCCGCACTCCCGAGACCTCTCCCGAATACTTGAGGTCCTGAGGCGCCCCGCCAATGACGGCGTGTTCGAATATCTCGTTCTGTTCGCCCATCCGAGTCCATTTCTTGATGACCGCGTGGGCCCCGATGCGACACCGGTCTCCGATCTCAACATCATCCTCAATGACGGCAAACGGTCCGACTTCGACTCCTCCTTCCAGGCGGGAAGACTTTGAAACGACGGCGGTGGGATGAATGAGGGCAGCCATGCGCCATGCAATTAAATCACGGCAGGCGAATCGAAGTCGGAAAGCCCTTCTGTTCCCTGTCGAACCAAGCCAAGGAAGGCCGAAGCCATGAACCGGCGCGACGCCACTATCGTTCCGCCGGCCTCCGGGCCATTTCCCGTCGCGGATTTTTTTCTTGACATCTGCGGAAAAAAGAAGGACTATTTTGGATTAAATTGGACTAAACAGGTTTTTTCTGGAGAAATTCTCACAGGAGGGGGACTCGCGTTTTGGTTTTCAGGGGCACTTTTCCCACCAAAGTGGACGCCCAGGGGCGCATCAAGATTCCGGCCGCCCATCGGTCGGTCCTGGAGGAGTACGGCTCCGAACTCTACGTCACGAGTGTAACAGGCGCGCATGTCCTGATTTATCCCATGAACGAGTGGGAGGAAATCGAGGCCCGCCTGATGGAACCCCCCAGAATGCTTCCCGAAAAGATCAAGTTTCTGCGCGGCACCAGCTTTTTCGGTCAGACGTCGAATATGGACAAGCAAGGTCGGGTGCTGGTGCAGCCGCATCTGCGGCAAGCCGCGTCCATCGAGGGCGAGGTTGCGGTGATGGGGTACCTGAATCGCCTGGAGGTCTGGAACAAGGAGCGTTTCCAGAGGATTCTGACCGAGGAGCCGTTTACCGACGCCGACGCGGCCGCGCTGGCCCATCTTGGGATTTAGAAGATGATCGATGCAGCGGCGGATCACATTCCGGTTTTGCGCGACGAAGTGCTGGAATATCTGGCGGTTCAACCGGGACAAACGCTAGTCGACTGCACGGTAGGTCTGGGCGGGCATGCGGAAGCGATTCTGGAAGCCCTGCAGGGCAGCGGCATGTTGATCGCGATCGACCGCGACCTCGAGGCGCTGAAGGCGGCCAAGGAAAGGCTTGGGCGCAAGTATCCGCAGGCGTCCTTTTACCACGAGAATTTCAAGAACCTGCCCCTCATTCTGACTCGACTCGGGATCCGAGCTGTGGACGGCTGCCTGCTCGATCTGGGAGTCTCGAGCCGGCAGCTGGACAGCCCCGAGCGGGGATTCAGCTTCCGTTCCGAGGGTCCGCTGGACATGAGGATGGACTCGGAGCAGAGAACGACTGCGGCCGACCTGCTGAGTCAGCTGAGCGAGGAAGAGCTGGCGGAGATCTTCCGAAAGCATGGCGAGGAAAGGTCGGCGAAAAGGATTGCCGCCGCGATTGTCAAGGAGCGAAAGAAGGGTCCCATTCGAACCACGACGCAGCTTGCCGACCTGGTCGTGCGAGTCAAGGGGAAAGGCAGCGGACGCATCCATCCGGCCACGAAGGTTTTCCAGGCCCTCCGCATCGAGGTCAATCAGGAGCTTGCGGGGCTCGGATCGTTTCTGAACCAAATCATCCTCCGGCTCCGCAAGGGAGGGCGCCTGGTCACCATCGCATTTCACAGCCTGGAGGATCGGATCGTCAAACGCTGTTTTCAGAAGGCTGCCGGGCGATGCGTGTGCTTTCGTCCGGATCCGCTCTGCACCTGCCCTCGAAAGGTCCTGGTGAGAATCCTGACTCGCAAGCCGGTGACCGCCGGGCCGGAAGAATCGAGGCGCAACCCGCGCAGTCGGAGCGCCAAGTTGAGAGCCGTCGAAAAGACGGCGGTTTCAGAATTCGAGATGAACGGAAAGGAGTAGCAATGGTTGATTTCAGCAATCAGAAATTCGAAAACCGCGCTTTGAGGGGCGGAGGGCGAACCGCGGTTTCGGAGCTCGCCCGCTGGACCCTGGTCGGCGGCTTCTTCGTGGCCCTGTTTCTGGCCTACGCCTGGAGCCAAAACGAGATCCTCTCGATACGCTACCAGATCGAGGAAATCAAGGGCCAGAACGCCGCGATGGCCGAGGAAAACAAGGCCTTGAAGGCTCAGTACCATTTTATGGTCAGCCCGCAGCGGATCGAGAGCAGCGCCCGAAAGGTCGGCTTGATCAGTTCCAACGATCGGGCAGTGCTGATTCTGGAGGCCGACGCCGTCACGCCTGCCCTTCCTGCCAACCTCCTCGCCGATTCGCGCGCAGGGAACGAGACGTTGCGCGAATGAACGAGCCGGACATCGACCAGGGTTCAAAAAGCCGCATGCTGGCCAGGGTCCTGACCTTCTACCTGTTGGTGGCCGTTTGGGTCGTCGTCCTTCTGGGACGACTCCTTTATTTGCAGGGAGTGCAGGGCCCGGAGTACCGGCTCCTGGCGGAAAGCCAACAACAGGGCTTTCTGGAAATCAGCGCCCGCAGAGGCGACATCCTCGACCGCAACCTTGAGGAACTCGCCACCAGCGTGCCGGCCGAGTCCGTCTTCGCGCACCCGGCTCAAGTCGACAATCCTTTCGAAGCGGCCAGGCAGCTGTCGAAGCTGTTGGACCTCTCCATGGAGGAGGCATTCCAGCGACTGTCCTCCGATCGCAGCTTCGTCTACCTGCAGCGCAAAGTCAGCCCGCAGCAGGGAGCGCTGGTCAGGGGTCTGGGCCTGCCGGGAATCTACACCCAGAAGGAAAGCCGCCGCGTATACCCGAATCGGGAACTGGCCGGCCAGGTGCTGGGCTTCGTGGGAATGGACAACGACGGCCTGGGCGGACTGGAATACCGCTTCAACGAACAGGTCAAGGGCGCCACGACGCGCGTGCACCTGCGTTTGGACGCCAGACGCAACGCCATCGACCGGACTCCGGTGGGAAAGGAGGTCGAGGGCAACATCCTGGTGCTGACGCTGGATCGGACCATTCAGCACATCGCCGAACAAGTCTTACGGGACACCATCGTCTCATCCGGCGCCAAGAGCGGCAGCGTGGTGGTCATGGATCCTTCGGACGGACAGGTTCTGGCCATGGCGTCCTACCCGTTCTTCAATCCCAACAACTATCGGGAGTTTTCGCCCGACGCCCAGCGCAATCGCCCCATTCTGGAGAATTACGAACCTGGCAGCACCTTTAAGGTCGTCACGCTTTCCGGCGTGTTGAGCGAGGATCTGGCGACCCTCGATGAGGTGATCGACTGCCGGGTCGGCACGGTTCGTCTGGCCGGCAAGGTCTACAAGGAGGCCAAGAGGAGTTTTGAGGATCTGACCGTCCAGGAAGTGATCGCCAAATCCAGCAATGTGGGCGCCGTTAAACTCGGAATTCGATTGGGAGAGCAACGGCTTTACGAGTACATTCGACGTTTCGGCTTCGGGGAAAGGACGGGCATCGAGCTCCCCGGCGAGGAAGCGGGGCTGCTGCGGCCTCCCCCCCAGTGGTCCAGGATCTCCATCGGCGCCCTGTCGATCGGACAGGAGCTGGCGGTTACGCCGCTGCAGATGGCTCGTGCGGCCTCCGTCTTCGCCAGCGGAGGATATCTGGTCGATCCGCATATCGTGCGACAGATCCTGTCGCCCGCCGGAGACCTTGTCCGGCAGACGACGCCTGAACGCCGGCGAATGCTGGACGAAGGGATCGCCGGCATGATGACTCGCGCCATGGCCTACACGATTCTGGAAGGGACGGGCAGATCCGCGCAGCTCAACGGCTACAGCGCGGCGGGAAAAACCGGCACGGCCCAGAAAATCGTGGACGGAAGATATTCCACGTCGCGATACGTCGCTTCATTCGTCGGCTTCGCCCCGGTCCATGATCCGGATCTGGTGGCCGTCGTCGTCATCGACGAGCCCAAGGGCGTCTATTTTGGCGGACACGTCGCAGGTCCGGCCTTTCGAGAGATCATGGAGCGGTCGCTGATCCACCTGAAGGTCCCTCAGGACCGCCCCTTCCGGCTTGACCCGCCTCCGCTGGAACTGGCAGGCGGCCTCTCCGGGCGCTCCCGGGAACGGACTCTGGAAAGTCTGCCCGTCGAAGAGAGCCTGGCGGCCGAGGATCTGGCAAGAACGGTGCTGGCGCTGCGCGCGGGGTCCGAGTCGGATGCCGCCGCCGGGGGACCCGTCACCGTTGATCTGGATTCCCGAATGCTGCCGGATTTTACGGGAATGAGTCTGCGGGAAGTGGCTGAGCTGTGCGCCAGGCTGGGCATCCAGTTGAAGATTTCGGGCAGCGGGAGCGCCGTCAGTCAGCGGCCGGATCCCGGACGAAAGGTCTATCCGGGCGCCGTGTGCGAGGTCTTCTTCTCTCAGACCGCGCCGCCTCGCTCGGCTTCCCGGCAGGACGCGGCAGTGAGGCAATGAGTGACAGCGCCATGAAGGAGCTATTCAAACTGTCGCCGCGGACTCTGGAATACGATTCCCGCCGAGTGGAGCCGGGTTCCGCGTTCTTTGCCATTCCGGGATTCAAGATGGACGGCTACGACTTTGTGGGCGAAGCCGTCGCAAGGGGCGCAGGGGTCATCGTTTCCCAGCGACCGGCGCCGCCTTCCGTCTCCATCCCGTGGATCCAGGTCCCCGAGATTCGGCTCTTTCTGGCCGGAGCGGCCGCCCGTCATCAGGGAGACCCGTCGCGCCGGATGCAGTTGGTGGGAATTACGGGAACCAACGGCAAGACCACGACCGCCTATCTGATTCATTCGATCCTGCGCCTGCGGGGGCCGGCCCTGCTGATGGGCACCGTCGAAACGATCATCGGCGAGCGGCGCCTGGCCTCCGAACTGACCACTCCCGAGTCGGTCGACATCCAGCTGAGGCTTCGGGAAGCCGTGGACGCCGGATGCCGCTTCGGCGCCATGGAGGTCTCGTCGCACGCCATCGAACTCCATCGAGTTTTCGCCTGCGCCTTCCCGGTGGCGGTCTTCACGAACCTGACCCGGGAACATCTGGATTTCCATCGCAGCATGGAAGACTACTTCGCAGCCAAGGCGAAATTGTTCGACCGCGCATACAATCCGGCGCTCGAATGCGCCGTCGTGAACCGAGACGATGAGTTCGGACGCCGCCTACAGCTTTCCAACAACGTTCGGCGCATCTATTTCGGATTCGCTCCCGATGCCGACATCCGCCCCATCGAACATCGAACTTCGATGGAAGGGACCCGGATGCGGGTTTCGCTTTTCGGTGAATCAGTTGAGGTGCGAAGCTCCTTGATCGGCCGGCACAATCTCTACAACCTGCTGGCTGCGGCTGCGGCCTGCCACGCCCTCGGCTTTTCAACCTCGGAAATAGCGCGCGGCCTGGCATCCGCGCCGCAGGTTTCAGGACGCTTCGAAAAAATCGACGTTCCGGCCCCGTTCAGCGTCGTCATCGATTACGCCCATACCCCGGACGCCCTGCGCAACGTTCTGCAAGTGGCCCGATCGGTGACCCAGGGGCGGCTGATCTGTCTGTTCGGAGCGGGAGGCGACCGGGATCGCAGCAAACGCCCCGAAATGGGACGAGTAGCGGCGGAGCATGCCGACCGCCTGATCGTCACCTCGGACAACCCAAGGACGGAAGACCCGGAACGGATCATTCAGGACATTGTGGCCGGCATTCCCGGGGGCAGCGCACCCTTCGTCGCCGTGGTGGACCGGGTCGAAGCCATCCGTCACGCTCTGGCCACGGCCGAGCCGGGAGACCTGGTGCTTTTGGCGGGAAAGGGGCATGAAACTTATCAGGACGTCCGGGGTCGAAAGATCCGCATGGACGAACGCGAAATCGTCAGAGGCGCCTTGTGATTGCAATGAGTCTGGCGGAAGTGGTCAAAGCGGTCGGAGGCAGCCTGCAGGGCTCCAGCCCGCCCACCCAGCCCGCGCCGGATTCCGTCTCCATCGACACCCGCACGCTGCGCCGGGGCCAGATGTTTGTCGCCATTCGCGGAGACCGATTCGACGGCCACGACTTCATCAAGGAAGCGCTCGGAAAAGGAGCCTCCCTCGTACTGGCGTCGAAAGCCGATCCGGGCTGGAACGAGCTGATGCAGCCCGGCTGCGACCTGATCCTGGTGTCCGACACCCTGGCTGCGCTGCAGCAACTGGCGTCCCACGTCCGCCGGAAATGGGGCCGCACCGTTTTGGCGGTGAGCGGAAGCATGGGCAAGACCACCACCCGCCGCTTCGCGGCCCGTCTGCTTTCCGAGAAGTTTCGGGTCCTGGAGACGCCCGGCAATCTGAACAACGAAATCGGACTGCCGCTTTCGCTTCTGGGACTGGAGGCCGAACACGATCTGGCGGTGCTGGAACTGGGAATGAATCGCGCCGGAGAAATCCGCCGGCTGGGCGCCATCTGCGCTCCGAATGCCGCCCTGCTGACCAATATCGCTCCCGTTCATCTGGAATTCTTCGAAGGAGTCGACGACATCGCCAGGGCCAAGGGCGAGATTCTCGAGTCGCTGTCCGAAGAGGGCGTCTTTTTCTTTAACTGCGACGACGCCCGCCTGGTCCGGCTGGCCGACGGCTTTAAGGGGAAACGGATCTCGTTCGGATTTTCGAAGGACGCGGCCGCCCGTGTAGAGAAGTTCCAGTTCCTGGATCCCGGATCTACGGAGCTGACGCTGCGGACCTCGGCCGGCCCGCTGCGGGGAAAGGTTCCCTTCGCCGGACGCCACTTCCTGTACAACCTCGCGGCGGCCGTGGCGGTGGCGCATGAATTCGGCGTGCCGCTCGATGAGATCGTGAGCGCCCTGCCGGACCTGGCCCCACTGGAAGGTCGCGGGCGACTCCTGAACGGGGCGGAAATCGCCGTCTGGGACGATTGTTACAACTCCAATCCGGCCGCCGTCGCCAGCCTGATGGAAACGATGGGGCTGATCGAACGAAACGGAAGAATCGTGCTGGCGCTGGGCGACATGCTGGAGCTGGGCGAACGGGCTGAAGAACTGCACCGCGAAGCGGGCCGCCAGGTCGCTGCTTCCCGAATCGACTATCTGATCGCCGTAGGCGGCCTGGCCCGCCAAATCGCGGAAGGCGCGCGACAGCATGGATTTCCCGAAGATCGCGTGCTGGAGTTTGAGACCTCTCAGGATTCAGCCGCCCGGATCCGCTCTCTGCTGCAGCCGGGAGATCTGCTCGTGGTCAAAGGTTCGCGGGATGTCCGCATGGAAAAAATCGTCGAGGCAGCCCTCGAAAGCCGGGAGGAAATGGAGTGATCTACCACCTCTTCTATCCCCTGGCCGACGAATTCACCGTCTTTAACGTCGTCCGGTACATTACGTTTCGAACGGCTTACGCCTCCCTGACCGCGCTGATGATCAGCCTGCTGCTGGGCCCCTGGCTGATCGCCAGGCTTCGCCGCTTTCAAATCGGCCAGTACATTCGCGAGGAAGGCCCCAGTTCCCACCACACCAAGGCCGGGACGCCCACGATGGGCGGGGTCCTGATCGTGATCAGCATCGTGATTCCGACTCTGCTGTGGGCCGACTTGACGAATGGGTACGTCTGGGTGGCCCTGATCTCCCTGCTCTTTTTTGCGGCCATCGGCTTTATGGACGATTATCTGAAGGTTGTGCGCAAACAGTCTCAGGGATTGAGGGTCAAGCAAAAACTCGCGCTGCAGCTCCTGTTCGCCATCGGCATCGCCGGAACGCTGATCCGACTGTACTACGCCGACCTGTACTCGATCCAACTCAGCATGCCCTTCTTCAAGAGGTTTACGCCCGAAATGGATCTGGTGCTGTTCGGCTTTTCGACCTTCCTGCCGCTGATCCTGTTTGTGGTGTTCATCATCATCGGCAGCAGCAACGCCGTCAATCTGACCGACGGCCTGGACGGACTGGCCACCGGGCTGGTCATCATCACGGCGGCGGCGCTGACCGTTTTGACTTACGTGACGGCTCACGCCACCTTCGCCACCTACCTCGGATTGATCAAGAACACCTACGCCAGCGAATTGACCATCTTTTGCGGCGCCATGGTGGGGGCCGCGCTGGGGTTCCTGTGGTACAACAGCTACCCCGCCGAAATCTTTATGGGCGACGTGGGCTCGATGTCGCTGGGCGGCGCCATCGGGACCGTCGCCATCCTGATCAAGCAGGAATTGCTGCTGGTCTCCATCGGAGGCATTTTCGTCATCGAGGCCCTTTCGGTCATTCTGCAGGTGGGATCCTTTAAGTTTTCAGGAAAGCGGATTCTGAAGATGGCCCCGCTGCACCATCATTTCGAACTGCTCGGCTGGAAGGAGCCCAAGGTCGTGATCCGCTTCTGGATTCTGGGCCTGATCTTCGCTCTTTTCAGTCTGACAACATTGAAGCTGCGCTGAATATGGAACTGACCGGAAAGAACATTCTGGTGGTGGGACTGGCCCGAAGCGGCCTGGCGGCGGCGCAGTTTCTGTTGCGCCGGCAGGCCCGCGTGTCGGCGACCGACCTGCGGCCGGCCGCCGAGCTGCAGGATGCGCTCAGCCGGCTGCAGGGCGCCGTCCGGCTCCGGCTGGGCGGGCACGACCGCGAAGACTTTCTGCGGGCCGACCTGGTCATCCTGAGCCCCGGAGTGCCGGCTTCCCTTCCCGAAGTTCGGGCCGCCGTCGAGGCGGGAGTCCCCGTCTGGAGCGAAGTCGAGCTGGCCTTTCGATACTCTCGAGGGACCTTTGTCGGCATCACCGGATCCAACGGCAAGACCACGACCACCGAACTGCTGGGTCGCATCTGCAGAGAAGCCGGACTGAAGACCGTTGTCGGCGGCAACGTGGGGACTCCGCTGGTCCAGTTCGCCGACGATTCCGATGCGGAAACCGTCTTCGTGGTCGAGCTCTCCTCGTTTCAGCTGGAGACCATCTCCAGCTTCCGCTGCCGTATCGCCCTGCTGCTGAACGTCACGCCGGATCACATGGATCGGTATCCCGATTTCGCAACCTATCTGGAAGCCAAGAAGCGAGTCTTTCTCAACCAGACGTCCGACGATTTCGCCGTCCTGAACCGGGATGACCCGACCACCGCGTCGCTGGAGCGATCGCTGCGGGCGCAGAAGTTCTATTTCAGCCGCCGGAGTCGAACCGCTCCGGGCGCGGGCGTCCGGGACGGGATCGTCACGATTCAGTGGCGCGACGAAGCCCTCGCCGTGATGCCCGCCGCGGAGTCTCCGCTGATGGGGCTTCACAACCTGGAAAACGTTCTGGCCGCAACCTCGGCCGCCTATCTGCTCGGCATCCCCGCCGATCGGATTCGCGACGGCGTGCGCTCCTTTCCGGGAGTCGAGCATCGGCTCGAGTTCGTCCGCCAGATTCAGGGAGTCGACTTTTACAACGACTCGAAAGCTACCAATCCCGAATCGACCGCCAGGGCCCTGGAGGCCTTCGACCGCCCCCTTTTCGTCATTATGGGCGGGCTGGACAAGGGAGGCGATTTTTCGATCCTGAGCGACTTGCTGAAGGCCAGGGCGCGGAAAGCGCTTCTGATCGGAGCCGCGGCGGACAAGATCGCCCGGGCGCTTCCCCCGCAACTGGACCAGCGGCGCTGCGACAGTCTGGAAGAGGCCGTCCGAGAGGCGTTCGAAGAGGCGCGCCCCGGCGATCTGGTGCTGCTGTCTCCGGCCTGCGCCAGCTTCGACATGTTTGACGACTACGAGCACCGGGGGCGGGTGTTCAAGGAAGCGGCGAAGGCGCTGGAGCAGGCGCCGGAGGAGAAGTGCCGATGAACCGCAAGTTCCCGTACGACAAGGGGCTGTTGATCACCGTCCTGCTGCTGCTCGCATACGGCCTGGTCATGGTTTTCAGCGCTTCCTCGGTGATTTCCAGCGAACTTTACGGTTCGACCGGCGCCATTCTGATACGCCAGCTTCTGGCCGTAACGATCGGCCTGGGCCTCTTGCTGGTGACCATGCGCGTCGATTACCGGGTCTATCAGCACAAATGGTTTCTGGGCGCCGCTTTTGCCGGCGCCGTCGGGCTCCTGATCGCCGCTCTGCTGTCTCCGGGAGTCAACGGCGCCCACCGCTGGGTCAGCCTGGGCGCGTTCAACTTTCAGCCTTCCGAACTTGCAAAGCTGGTGGTGGTCCTGCTGCTGTCGGCCTATCTGATTCATCGAGGCGGCCAGGTGGAGCGTCTGGACCTCCCCCTGCTCAAGGTCCTGTCGCTTCCGTCGTTGCTGATCCTGCTGGTGCTGGTGGCGCCCGACTTCGGAACCTCGCTCATTCTCGTCTTCCTGACCGCCTTCATGCTCTTTCTGGGAGGCCTTTCCTACCGCTACTTCGGGGCGGCGCTGCTGTTGGCCCTTCCGGCCCTTTACTTTCTGATCCTTTCCGTCCCCTACCGGCGGAACCGGCTGCTGACCTTCCTGGATGCCGGCGCAGACCCCCTGGGCGCCGGCTATCAGATCCGTCAAAGCCTGATCGCGGTGGGCTCGGGCGGCATCACCGGGATGGGATACGCGCAGGGAACGCAAAAGCTGTTTTATCTGCCCGAACCCCACACCGACTTCATTTTCGCGCTCATCGCCCAGGAGTTCGGCTTTCTGGGCGCCGCACTGCTGGTGCTGCTTTTCGGGTGCCTCTTCTGGTTCGGCGCCCGCGTGGCCCTGCGCGCCGACACCCTGTTCGGCGCCTATCTGGGACTGGGGATTGTGGCGCTGGTGGTCGTGCAGGCGATGCTGAACGTCAGCGTCGTCCTGAGCATTGTGCCCACCAAGGGAATCCCCTTGCCCTTTGTTTCCGCCGGCGGCTCTTCCATGCTGATGACGTTGTGCGGCATGGGAATCCTGCTGAATATTTCCAAGCATTCCCGGGGCAAACTGACGCTCCCGGATTGGAGAGGAGTTTAAGGAGAAAGGAGTTGGGCGAATCTTGGCGGGTCAAACAATCGGCAGGGCAGCGTTTGCAGGAGGCGGCACCGGAGGCCACGTGTACATGGGAGTGGCCTTGGGGCGAGAGCTCCTGCGTCGAAACTCCAGCGTCGAAATCCTTTTCGTCGGAACCAAGCGCGGAATGGAAAGTCGCATCATTCCCAAAACCCCGTTTCAACTGGAAACGCTCCGGCTGGGAGGCCTCAATCGAGTGAGCCTGCGCACCGCCCTTCAAACGCTGTTTCAACTCCCCGCGAGCCTCTGGTTCTCCCGCAGGATCCTGAAGCGCTTTCGGCCCGACATCGTCGTCGGACTGGGCGGATATTCCTCCGGACCGGTGGTCCTTTGCGCGCATTGGATGGGGCTTCCAACGCTGGCGATCGAACCCAACGCCGTTCCGGGCTTCGCCAATCGCCGGCTGGCCAGCCGCGTGGGAGCGGCGGCGGTCGCCTTCGAAGAGACCTGCCGCTTTTTCGGCGATAAATGCCGCGTCACCGGCATTCCGATCCGCAAGGACTTCTTCGAGATCCGCTCCGCGCCTGCAGCCGAAGGTCCGCTCCGGATTCTTCTGTTCGGCGGCAGTCAGGGAAGCCGCCCCCTGAACCGCCTCATGCGAGAAGCGCTTCCCTTCCTGGCGCCGGCGCGATTTCGGATCCGTCACCAGGCCGGCGCCGCCGATCTGGAAACCGTTCGCACCGCCTATCAGGAGGCCGGATTTGAGGCCGAAGTTCATGAATTCATCGACGACATGCCGCGCCTCTTCAACTGGGCGGATCTGATCGTCTGCCGCTCCGGCGCCTCTTCGGTCGCCGAGTTGGCCGCCGCCGGAAAGGCTTCCATCCTGATTCCCTTCCCGCAGGCGGCCGACGATCATCAGACCCGCAATGCGGAGGCCATGGCCTCCAGGGGAGCGGCCGTCCTGCTGCCGCAGAACGAAACGGACGGCAAAAAGCTGGCGGAGTCGATCTCGAAGCTGGAAATGGACCGCCCGCGGCTTCGCGAAATGGCTGCATCGAGCCGCCGCCTGGCGCGCCCCGACAGCACGGAACGGATTCTGGGACTGATGGAGGAATTGTTCGAGAGGTCCCGTTGAACAGGGCGCCCGGGGTCGCGCAGACGCTGCGCCGCCTCGAGGCCCATAGAGAAACGTTGGAAATGGAGTTGGATCGATCAGGAGAGTTGACAATTGCCCGTTTCAAAAGGTTCAGTGAGGTTATTGGGATTTCCGCCGCGGCCCTGGGAGGTTTTCTTCCATTCGGTACATCCCACCCTGTCCAAAAGCCCCTCCCACGGCCAGGGAAACTCTCAATAACCTCGCTGAACCTTTTGAAGGCGGAAGCTGCGACCATGTTTGGGAAGATTCGAAAGATTCACTTCATCGGAATCGGCGGCATCGGGATGAGCGGGCTGGCGGAAATCCTACTGGCAAAGGGATTTCAAGTGTCCGGCTCCGACCGGGTCGACAGCCCGATCGTGCAAAGGCTGGCCCGACTGGGCGCCCGCACCGCAATCGGCCACAGCCAGCGGCATCTGCAGGACTGCGAGGCGGTCGTCTTTTCCACCGCCATTCCAGTGGATAATCCGGAGCTGCTGGAGGCCCGCCGCCGCAACCTGCCTGCGGTGCACCGCGCCGACATCCTGGCCGAGTTGCTCAGAAGGGCCGAAGGGATCACGGTCACCGGAACCCACGGGAAAACCACCTCCACCGCCATGCTAGCCCTAATCCTGCGCCAGGCCGGACTGGACCCGACCGTCGTCGTGGGCGCCCGGGTCCCGGAACTGGAAAGCAACGCCGTGGCCGGCGCCGGGACGCACGTTCTGGCGGAAGCGGACGAAAGCGACCGCAGCTTCCTGAAATTGCGTCCCATCCATACGCTGCTGACCAATATCGACCTGGACCACCTCGACTGCTACCGGGACCTGGGAGACCTGCAGGAGGCCTTCCTCGAACACTTGCAATCGGTTCCCTTTTACGGCCATATCGTGGTCTGGGCCGACGATCCCAACGGCGCGCCCTTATGGAAAAAACTTCACCGTCCGATGATAACCTTCGGTTTTGGGGCCGCGGCGCGTTTTCGCGCCGCCGAACTCGAAATCACGCCCGAAGGCGTCCGATACGCCTGCCGGGACGACACCGAACTTCTGGGAACCATCGAATTGAAGGTGCGAGGAAAGCACAACGCTTTGAATTCGCTCGGCGCCGTTGCCATGGCGTCCGCGCTGGAGATCCCCTTTGCAACCATCGCCCGTGCGCTGCAGGGATTTCAGGGAGCGGAAAGGAGAATGGAACGCATCGGCGACAGAAATGGCGTCACGGTCCTGAACGATTACGGCCACCATCCGGCTGAAATCGAGGCCACTCTAGAGGCCTGCCGAAGCATGGGCAGGCGGATCGTACTGGTGTTCCAGCCGCATCGCTACTCGCGCACCCTCCACCAGATGCAACGGCTGGCGCAATGCTTCGGCCAGACCGATGAACTCTACTTGATGGACGTCTACGGCGCCGGCGAGGAGCCCATCGAAGGAGTCGATTCGGCGCGGCTGGCGGAGCTGATTTCCGAATTCCGGACGGTCCATTACGCACCCGACGCAGACCTCTTGCTGGAACGGCTCCGCAATGAGACTCGCCCGGGAGACCTGCTGGTGACGATGGGCGCGGGAGACGTCGGACGAATCGGACGATCCTTTTTAAATGGCGATGATTAGGACGAAGCTGCAAAGAGTTCGCCGCATTTCCATGGTCGCGGCCAAATGCGCCCTGGCGCTTGGCCTGGCGCTTGCGGTCGTCTTCATCGTGCAGACGGCCCATTCCTCCGACGACTTGTTTCCAGTTTCCAGCATCGAAGTCGTGGACGCTCAGCGGTTGGACGTTGGGAAATTGACCGAAACGCTGGCCGCCGTCCTGCCGGCCAACCTGCTGGCGGTGGACTTGCATCGCGCGCGCGCGTTGGTTGAGAGCGAAGCCTGGGTTGATGCCGCCGTGGTCCGGAGAAAACTTCCGGATCGGCTCATTATCCACGTGCGCGAGCGAGTGCCCGTCGCCGTGGCCGCGATCGAAAACCAACTCTTCGTGGTCGATCGCCACGGAGTGATTCTCGACGATTTCGGTCCGCAATACGAGACCATGACCCGCCCCATCGTTCAGGGCCTGCGCAGCATTGCGGTGGAAAACGCCGGCTCCGAAAACCGGCAGCGCATGCAGCGGTACCTGGAAGTGATCCGAGAGCTTTCCGCCGGAGAGCCCGATCACACCGCCTCGATTTCCGAAATCGACGTCGGCAGCCTCGAGCGGATCGCCGTCGTCGCAAATGACGATCCGGTGCCCATCTACCTGGGCAAGGAGGAGTTCCGCAGCCGCTACGAGGTGTTCCTCTCCCAGAAGGACCTGTATCTGAGATTGAAGGAGAAATACGGCCTGATCGAGTACGTCGACGTCACCTACGACCGCAAAATCATTTTTCATACGCCCAAGAGCGTTGTCACCGGATAGGAAAAAACTGCAAGGACATGGCTAAAAAGAGAGTGGTGACCGGAATCGATGTGGGAACGACGAAAGTCTGCTCCACCATCGCACAGGTTTGCGAAGAATCCCTGGAAGTTCTGGGCGCAGGCTGGTCCCCGTCGCTGGGTCTGAAAAAAGGCGTCGTCGTCAACCTGACCGACAGCGTCAAGAGCGTCAAGCGTTCGCTGGAAATGGCGGAGGAAGAGGCCGGGTCGGTCGTGGAATCCGCTTTCGTGAGCGTGGGCGGATCCTTTATTCGCAGCCTCAACTGCTCCGGCCAGACCGAGATCGCCGCACGCAACAAGGAGGTGACCTCCGAAGACGTCCATCGGGCCACTCGAGACGCCATCAAGTTCGACCTGCACGACGATTACCAGATCATCCACCAACTGACCCAGACTTTCGGCCTGGACGGACAGAACGGGATCGTCAACCCGCTGGGAATGACCGGGAAGAAGCTCTCGGTCCACCTCCACCTGGTCATCAACGCCTGCGCGGCCGTCCAGAACATCGTCAACGCGGTCAACAAGGCGGGCGTGGTGGTCAACGGCGTCGTCATGCAGCAACTGGCCTCCGCCGAGGCGGTGCTGACCGAGGACGAAAAGGAACTGGGGACGGTTCTGGTCGACATCGGCGGGGGAACCACCGACGTGGCCGTCTACAGCCAGGGGGCCATCTGGCATTCCGAAGTGCTGCCTCTGGGAGGGAGCCTGATCACCAAAGACATCGCCATCGGGCTCAAGGCGCCTCTGCAGGAAGCCGAGGAATTGAAAATCTCGGTCGGCGCCGTCTTCCCGGAAAGCGTCCCGGAAGAGGAGATGATCGAGGTGGAGGAAGTCGGCACGGGCCGCCCCAGAACCATTCCGCGGCGGTTTCTTTGTCAGGTGCTGCAGGCAAGATGTGATGAGATTCTGAGCGCGCTGGCCCGGATCACCAGAAAGGTCGGCATTCAGTCGGATCTGGTGACCGGAGTGGTGTTGACCGGAGGAGGGGCTCTGCTGAACGGTCTGGTGGAAAGGGCCGAAGACAAACTGGGCATGCCGGTTCGGCTCGGCTATCCCATCAACGTGGCCGCGCCCAACGAAGCCGTCTATCATCCGGCCTATTCGACGGCCCTCGGATTGCTTCGCTACGCCGGCGCCATCCAGAGCGAGGGGGTCCAGAACGCGGCGATTTCCACGTTCATGCCGCGTCCCCGGGCCAGAGCCGAGCGAATGAAAACGTGGTTGCTGGAGAAGATCGGGTGAACCCGAAAAATTGTTTTGAGAATTGGTTGGCTCCCGCCGGTCGTCTGGCGACCGTCCCGGGAGCGTGGAGCGTACGTTATGGCCCGAAATCGCAATATTAAGCTGTCTTTCGATGAGGATTCCCTCAAGTCGGCGTCCATCAAAGTCGTGGGCGTCGGCGGAGGAGGATGCAACGCCGTCAATCGCATGATCGAGGCCGGCATCCAGGGCGTGGACTTCATCGCCGCCAATACCGACGTGCAGGCGCTCCGGCTTTCCCGAGCCACCGCCAAGCTGCATCTGGGCGAAAAGCTGACCAAGGGGCTGGGCGCCGGATCGAATCCGGAAGTCGGCCGAAAAGCCGCCCTCGAGGACACCGAAAAGATCATCGAGATGCTGGACGGCTCCGATATGATCTTCGTGACCGCGGGCCTGGGAGGCGGCACCGGAACCGGCGCCGCCCCCATCGTTTCCAGCCTGGCTACCGAGTTGGGCGCCCTGACGGTCGCCGTCGTAACCACCCCCTTCCACTTCGAGGGGAAAAAGAGGATGCAGCAGGCCCGCGGCGGTCTGGACGATTTGAAGGAGAGCGCCGACACCGTCATTACGATTCCCAATGAAAAGCTGCTGACGACGGTTCCGTCCGGCACCTCGCTGGCCGACTCCTTCCGCTTCGCAGACGACGTCCTGCGACAGGCGGTCCAGGGAATCAGCGACCTGATCACCGTCCCCGGCGTCATCAACCTCGATTTCGCCGACGTCCGGACCATCATGTCCAACATGGGAATGGCGCTGATGGGCACCGGCGTGGCCGACGGAGACGACCGCGCCGTAACGGCGGCCCGGCGGGCCGTGTGGAGCCCGCTGCTGGAGGACGCCAGCATCGAGGGCGCGCGCGGGGTGCTGATCAATATCACCGGCAGCCAGGACATCACGCTGCAGGAAGTCAGCGAAGCCAGCCGCGTCATCCAGGAAGCCGCTCATCCGGACGCGCACATCATATTCGGCTCCGTATTCGACGAAAAGATGCAGAACAAGATCAAGATCACCGTCATCGCCACCGGATTCGACTACGCCCCCGGACAGCTGCGGCCCGAAGAGGAGGCCGAGGAGGACGCCTCGCCCTTCCGCTCCGCCAACCTGGCGCTGGCCTCCCGGCAGCAGGAAGAAGACCACTCCCCCTTCGCCAGGAACCGCGCAGAGGAGCCCTTCGAACAACAGTCCCCATCCCAACTCGAAATCCCCGCCTTTCT
>DATKAT010000021.1:0-5080 GCA_035514675.1 Acidobacteriota bacterium
CTCCGGTTCGACGATGCGGTGCCGGCGATTCAGTTCAGGGGATTCGATGATCTGCCTGATTCCCGACGGCCAGAAGATTTCGAGGCGCTCGACTTCGGAAATCGAACCCAATCCGAAATAGAGGAAGGGTTCGGAGGAGGAAAGGTAAGAGCGCCCGGACTTCAGTTGCCGGCTCCAAGTCTGGCCTCCTGCAGTGATCTCCACTCGGGTTCCCCAGCCGGTGCGGTTGCTGCGAGTTCCCTTCAGTTCCAACTGCAGCCAATGCTCAACGGGATGATCGTTGCGAAGCACGACGGGGGCGCCTCCGTTCTGGGTGATCACGAAATCCAGCTGCCCGTTCCCGTTCAGGTCTCCTGAAGCCAGCCCACGTGCAACGAGCGGCTGAGCCAGAGGATGCCCCGGCGGCGGCTCCAGCAAACGAAAGGTCCCGTCAGACCGGTTCAAGAAAAACTGCGGCGGCTGGCGATACATTTGATTCCGATGGGTGCGCGAGATTTCAGGTTCGATATGTCCGTTGACGACCATGACGTCGAGCCAGCCGTCCCCGTTGAAGTCTTCGACCAAGGTTCCGAACGCCAGCGTCAGCAGTGAGGGGATTCCGATCCCCGCCTGAGCGGCCTCGTCGATAAAGAAACCGGTGGAGGTTCCGCGATAAAACCCCACCATCTCCTGTGAGAAGTTGCCGATGACGATCTCGGGGAGTCCATCCCTCCCGGTGTCGGCCGCGTCGATCCCCATTCCGCCCCGGGTGGCGCCGGATTCGCTGTAGGCCATTCCCGTCAACTCGGCCGTTTCCTCAAACGTCCCATCCTTCTGATTGACGAACAGGAAGTTGCGGGTCGTATCGTTGGCGACGGCGATGTCCGGCCAACCGTCCCGATTGTAGTCGAACGCCACCACTCCCAGGGCCTTTCCCAGATAGGGCTGAATCCCCGCCTCTTCGGAAGCGTCTTCGAAAAAGCGCCCCTGATGGTTGCGGAAGAGCAGGTTCGAGATCGGCGGGTAGACCTCCGGCGTGCAATACGTCGGATGGATGCCGTCGGGGCTGCAACGGATGTCGGTCTCGGGAGTCCACTCCACATAGCGACCGATGAAGAGATCCAGGTAACCATCGTTGTCATAGTCGATAAAGGCCGCGCTCGAACTGAATCCCAGGCCCAAACCGCCGACTCGATCGGTGACGTCTTCAAAGCGCCCGCCGCCCAAATTGCGATACAGGCGGTTTCGATCGACGGCGGTCACCAGCAGGTCCGGACGGCCGCTGTTGTCGTAGTCTCCAACGGCCGCTCCCATGCCGTAAAATGAAACGTCCAGGCCCGAACCGGCCGTCACGTCCTCAAAGCGCCCGTTGCCGAGATTCCGGTAAAGCGCCCCCGTCGGCCGCCGCCGGCTGTCAGCATGAAGGGAAGCGCCGTTGACGAAATAGAGATCCGGCAATCCGTCTCCGTCAAAATCGAAGACGGCCACTCCTGCGCCCATGGTTTCCGGAAGCAGCCTTCTTTCCGATGCCGAGCTGTAGTGGACAAAGTCGATCCCCCACTCGGATGTAACGTCGGAGAATTGGCCGGCGATCCGGGCCGAATCAGCGTTCCCATCCAGGGGCCGATCGATGGCGCCGCAGGCGGCAACCGCAGCGATGCCGATCCAGCACAGGATCAAAGGCAAGAGGCGCAGGTTCTGCATTCAGTTCAGATCGTGTTTCTTCAAGTAATAGGACAGGTTACGTTCATCGATTCCGAGAATGCGGGCGGCAACCCTGCGAACGCCGTCAGCCTCTTCCAACGCCTGCAGCAAGAGTCGCTTCTCTTCCCGAGCCAGTCGGCTTCGCAGACTCATATCCGAATCCTCCGCTGGGGCCTCGCCTTCAAACAGATTGGAGGGGAGACTCTCCAATTTCAACTGCGTCTGCTTTTCCAAAATGACCCCGCGTTCTATAACGTTTCGAAGTTCCCGCACGTTTCCCGGCCAGGAGTACTGACAAAACGTTTGGAGGGTTTCCGGAGCCAGCCCCGTCACCAGCTTTCCGACCTTCAGCGAAAACTCTTTCAGGAAGGCTTCGGCCAGCTCCTCAATGTCCTCGACTCGCTCTCGCAATGGCGGCAGGGAGATGGTGACCACATTGAGCCGAAAGAACAGGTCGCGACGGAACTGGCCCGATTCGCAGGCCTCCGAGAGGTCGGAATTGGTGGCCGCCAGAATTCGCACGTCGACGCGCGTCGACACGGAATCGCCCACCCGTTCGAATTCTCCGTCCTGCAGCACGCGCAATACCTTTGCCTGCAGGGCTTCCGGCATTGAGGCGACTTCATCCAACAGGAGCGTTCCGCCGTCCGCCACTCGGAACCTTCCCTGTCTCTCCGTGAGCGCCCCCGTAAATGCGCCTTTGCGATGACCGAAAAACTCGCTCTCAAAAAGCTCGCCGGGGATGGCTGCGCAGTTGACCCTTACAAACGGCCGTTCCCGCCTCCTGCTGATCTGGTGAATGTAGTTCGCCACGACTTCTTTGCCGGTCCCCGATTCGCCCTGCAGGAGCACGCTGGAATCGGTCGGCGCCACCGCTTCGACCATTTCCATCACCTTCCTCCATGGGCGGCTGCCGCCCAGCGGGCGGACGCCGCCGGGCTTGGCATTCGTGTGAGCGTCCCGCAAATATTCCCATTCGCGACGCATCTGAGTGTTCTCAATGGCCCGCCTCAACACCAGCGTCAATTCCTCAGGGTCCGTCGGCTTTTGCAGAAAGTCGCTGGCCCCGGCTTTCAGGCATTCAACGGCGGAACTGACGCTGCCGTGGGCGGTCAGAACGACCACCGGGAGATCGGGCTCGCTGTCCTTCAGCTTGCGGAGCAACTGAAGCCCGTCGGCTCCCTGCATTCGCAGATCGGTAACCACCGCGTCGAGTCCGTCCAGAAGCGACGCCTGCAGGGCTTCGTCCACGCTGGCGGCGGTCTTGACGTCAAACCCTCTGCGGGAAAGCACGGCGGCCAATGATTTGCGAACGTAAGCTTCATCGTCAACCAGCAATACCGAGGCGTTCTTCATATCGATGCGCGCCGCCTTTCGTGTTCATGCCGCGCCCCCTGCAGCGGAAGCTCTACGGAAAAGCGCGCTCCCCGTCCATCGCGGTTCTCGGCGCGAATTTGGCCTCCGTAGCGCTGCACGATGCCCAGGCAGACGGACAATCCGAGGCCGGTGGAGCCCTTGGAAGAAAAGAATGGTTCAAAAATATGGTCCATCTGATCCTCCGAGATTCCAGGACCTTCATCCGAGATTTCGACGACCGCCCGCCCCTGACTTCGACCGATCCGCACCTCGATGGCGCCGCTTGCCGGCTGCTGTTCGGCGGCATTCAGCAGCAGATTCAAAAATACCTGGCTCAACATGACCGGATTGGCCGAGACTCCGATCTCCGAGTCCGGTTCCTGGACGTTCACGCGAATATTCCGAAACTGCGGATGGTTTTTCACAAACGCCACAGTCTCCACGACGACGCGGTTCAAGTCCACACGAACCGCCGCCTCGTGGTTCGGATTGGCCAGATTCAACGCCTGTCGGGTGATGACGCTGATTCTCTTCACTCCCTCCTGCACCTGCTCCACTAACTCGGCGAACTCTTCCGGTCGACCGTTCCCAACCTCTTCGCGAAGGAGCGTCAAGTAGTTGGACATCCCCTCCAGGGGATTGTTGATTTCATGAGCCAACCCGGCCGCCAATCGGCCGACGCTGGCCAGTCGCTCGCTGTGAAACAGCTGGCGTTCGAGTTCTCGAATCCGAAGTTGCTGACGGTTCTCCTCCTCCAACCGGGCCCCCTTTCTCGACTGCAGAAGAGCGAAGCTGCCAATCAGCAGCAGCAGCAGGGTCAGACTGCCGTTCACGATCAGCGTGGTCCGGTAGCGGGAGGCAATGGCCTCGATGGAATGAATCAGTCCGGCCTTGGGCGGCTCCCTCGACAGGGTCCACGCGATCGGAGGCCGCCATTCCGGAAAGTTCACCGGAACGAGGATGCCGTCCTCAGTCTGGCGCGGCGGCTGGGAATCTCGAACCAACACATACGATTCCCGCTGCGTGGCAGCTGCGCGGTTCAACAACTGATCCAGACTGATCTCCGCCTTCAAATGGCCGATGACTTCGTTCGGTTCGCCGATGATCCAGCGGCCGATCAGCAGACCTGGTCGCTCATCTCTTTGATATTCCGGCGGGGGCAGCAGCACCGGCGCCCCTTCCCGACGGCCCGCGTAAAAGAGGGGCCGTTCCCGCGGGTCTAGCAGGACGATCCGCTCGATTTCCCGGTGCGCGTCCAGATAAAGCAGCAGGGACGCTTCCAGATCCAGCCTTTGCCAGCGCCGCGCCATAGGATCTTCGATCAGAAGGATTTCCCGCAAGTTGCGGATCGGAGCAGTTCCCGCCAGGAACAGGAAGTCTCCCCGAACCGTTGCCAGCAGCGTCTCCAGCGATCGCGCCGTTGCGACCGCCTCCAAATGCAGGTCCTTTAGCGCAATCTCGATGGCTTCCTGGCGCGCCGTCAAAATGCCCCACACTGCCACCACATTGGTGATCACCAATATCAGGATCAACGCGACCGTGGTGCGGATGCCTGGGACAAAGGAGAACCGCCGCTGAAGGGAATTCATAAAATTTACGACATTCATACAACACTTTATGAACTATGCAGCGATTGCAGCGAACTGAGTTACGACCGCTTGTAATTAAACCGAATCTACGACCGCTTTGTCCATAAAATTTAAGAAATCGATCGCATTCGGACAAACGAAATTTGACGGATTTTTGTTGTAACCTGCTTTTAATCAATAAGATATAAATTTTTGAAGAAAACGGTACAAGTCGTGCATTTACGGTTTGGAATATGTAGTGGGCAGAGGGAGTCCCGGACTGACGGTGTCGAGCGCCTCAAAGGCCCTTGAATGGGAGAGGCGGCGGATTCATGGTTTGCGATGATTCCGGCGAGCGACTTTTGATACAGTAATGACCGAGCATGTCTGAACAGAATCATTCCAAGATTCAATCCGAGAAACCGGCTCGACGCAGATACGTGCCTGCGGTCGGCCCCAGGCTTGGAAAACTC
>DATKAT010000022.1:0-4395 GCA_035514675.1 Acidobacteriota bacterium
CAGGTTTCCGTAAATCGCCGTCCGCGTGCTGCCTAGGCGATGAATCGCGGAAAACCAGATCAGGTAGCCGAGAGCGATCGAGAGGATGGAGGAGTAGGCCAACTCGCCGTAGGTCAGGCTGCTGACGTCGCCCCACGGAGCGCGCAGGATGGAAGGTGCTGAAAACACCGTAAAGATGGTGCCGCCGGCCGAAAGTGAAAGAGTGGTCAGACGCAGGGGCGAATAGCGCCGCATTTCCGGGCGGGAGAAAACCGTATAAAAGGACCAGCAGGCGGCCGCCCCGAGGATCATCAGGTCTCCTCTAAGCGTCGGACCTCCGAAACCCAGTTCCGCGCTTTCGTACAGGATCATCAGCACTCCCGAAAGCGAGGCGCAGATCCCGGCCCAGACCATGCGATTCAGCCTTTCATGGCCCAGCAACCGACTCATCAGAGCCGTCAGAACCGTCCCAAAGGAGAGAATCAAGGCGACGTTTCCCGCCTTTGTCCAGGCAAGGCCGAAGATGAAAAACAACTGGTATAGGGTGTTCCCGACAAATCCCAGGAGGAGGAGTCGCCGGATTCCTCCGGATCTGGGAAGCAAGGGGCCTTCGACGCGTCGCGCGATCATCCACAGCAGGAGGGGAGCGACCAGCATGCGGGCGCCGTTGAAGGCCATGGGGGATAGTTCGTCCAGGGCGTGCTTGGTGATGGACATATTGGCGCCCCACACAAGGGTCATCAACAGGCACAGCAGGTCGGCGGTCGAGAATGACGTCTTCATGAATCCACTACGCTGATTATGCGACCATAGCTAAAGGATCGCGGGGGCCGATCGAGTCGGCTCGCCGGTGCGATCGGCTATCATTATGGCAACATATCGAAAGTCGGCCGAACGAGCGCGTACGGGCGAACTCGCCCGGGCAGCCGGAGCAACCCGATCCGGCGCCGCACGTCGCTGAAGGGCAGCTCCTCCAGGCGGGCGGCGAGTCCAAGAAGATGCAAAAGCAAGAACGATACAACGCATTGCGGCGAGAAATCCAATCAGTCCTGCAGGGCGAGGCCGATCCATGCGTCTGGATGGCGACCCTTGCGTGTCTGATCCGGGAAAAACTGCAATATTTCTGGGTCGGTTTTTATCGGGTCGTCGGAAACGAGTTGGCGATCGGGCCGTATCAGGGGACGCTGGGATGTCTGCGGATCTCATTCGATCGCGGAGTCTGCGGCGCCTGCGCGACTCGAAGGGAGACGGTCATCGTCCCGGACGTGCACAGATTTCCCGGGCATATCGCCTGCGACGCACGCTCTAAGTCGGAAATAGCGGCGCCGGTTTTCGATCGGCGGGGGCGACTGCGGGCCGTCCTGGACATCGACTCGGCCGAACTGAATGCTTTCGACGATTGCGATCGCCAAAACCTCGAAATTATCGTCGATTGGATGAGGGATCTAGAGTGGCCGGATACGATTTGACCCGGCGGATCAGAAGCATTGCGAGCGAACTCGGTTTCGAGGCGGTCGGAATCGCGCCGATCGAGGCTCTGCCGGGCGACCCGTTGGACGAGTGGCTGACCCGCAACTACCACGGCGAGATGCAGTACATGGCGCGAAACCGGGACAAGCGCCTCGATCCGCGCCTGATTTTCCCCGAAGCCAGATCAATGGTCTCCGTCGCGCTCAGCTACGGCGATCTGCAAGAGCAGCCGTACGAAGAACCCGATCGCGGAGTGATTTCCAAATACGCTCAGGGGGAGGATTACCACCTGATTCTGGAGGACAGGCTCCACAAGCTGCTGAAGCGCATTCGCGAAATCGCGCCCGAAGCGGACGGTCGGATCTACGTCGACACCGGGCCGGTCATGGACAAGGCCTGGGCCTCCCGTTCGGGAATCGGCTGGCTGGGCAAGCACACCAACATCCTGTCGCGGGCACTCGGCTCCTGGTTCTTTCTGGGAGAAATCATCCTGAACCTCGAGCTGGAATACGACCAGGCCGTCGATGACCACTGCGGCTCCTGCTCGCGATGCATTGAGGCCTGTCCAACCGATGCCATCGTCGAGCCTTACGTGCTGGATTCCAGACGGTGCGTCTCTTATCTGACCATCGAACTGAGAGAGGATATACCTGTGGAACTTCGCAAACCGATGGGCAACCTGATCTTCGGTTGCGACATCTGCCAGGATGTATGCCCCTGGAACCGCAAATCCGCCGTCCCTTCTCAGGTTGAGGAATTCCAATCCCGTCCGGCAGCCGAGAGTCCGCCTCTGGACCGACTGGGCGAGCTGACTCCTGAGGATTTTTCCAAAGAATTTCGCGACAGCGCCGTCAAACGGACCAAATGGCGCGGACTGATGAGGAACGTCGCCGTGGCGATGGGAAACAGCGGAAACTCCGCATTTGCTCAATCATTGAACCGGCTGCTGAACACTTCCGACGCCATGGTGCGCAGGCATGCCGCATGGGCGTTGGCCCAGCTGGGAGGTCAGCAGTGCTTGGATTTGCTCCGGCGGCGGCTCTCCATCGAGTCGGACGCCGACACGCGGTCGGCCATTGAAGAAGTCCTGGCGCGGCGCCCCGCCTCGCTGGAAGAAGGTTGAAATCGAACCCGTAGAGTCGAATTCTGAACCTGCGATTCGACTCCCTTATCGGCGCATAAAACCGGGTGACTTTCGCCGCTGACCTGCTAGAATGCGAGCTGTGAAGGATGTGCTGGGGGTGATCCTGGGGGGAGGAAAAGGAACTCGCCTTTTCCCGCTCACCCTCATCCGCTCCAAGCCCGCCGTGCCGCTGGGGGGGAAGTATCGACTGATCGATATTCCCATCAGCAACTGCATCAACTCCGGAATCAACAAGATCTTCGTGCTGACGCAGTTCAACTCGGAGTCCCTGAACCGCCACATCACCCAGACCTACCGATTCGGGCTTTTCTCGCAGGGATTCGTTGACATTTTGGCGGCCGAACAGACTCCCGAAAGCGTCCGTTGGTACCAGGGCACCGCCGATGCGGTGCGCCAGACCCTTCGCCATATGCTCAATTACCAGGCCCGCCATATCCTGATCCTGTCAGGCGATCACCTCTACCGGATGGACTACGAACGACTCGTCCGAACCCATCAGGAAACGAAAGCGGAAGTGACCGTCTGCGTGATTCCAGTCGGGCCGGACGAGGCGTCATCGTTCGGAATCCTCAAAATGGAGCAGAGTGGCCGTATCAATGAGTTCTTCGAAAAACCGAAGGACCCGAAACTGCTGGATCTGTTGAAAGTCGACGTGCAGACCTGGAAAAAGGAAGGCGTGACGGCGAAAAAGCCGTTGATGGCGTCGATGGGGATTTATCTCTTCAATGCCGAGGTGTTGACCGAAGTTCTGGCCGATGAAACCAAGATGGATTTCGGTCGGGACATCATCCCTTCCGCCCTGTCCGATCACGACGTCCGAGGGTACATTTTCGGCAATTACTGGGAGGACATCGGCACCATTAAAGCGTTTTACCGGGCCAACATGGATCTGACCCTGGAGAAGCCGAAATTCAGCTTCTATGAACCGGGCGCCCCGATCTACACCCATCCGCGGTTTCTGCCGGCCACTCGCATCAGCGACTGCAAGGTGGAACACAGCATCGTCGCCGAAGGCTGCGAAATCAGTCGATCCAAAGTCTCTCGCTGCGTGATCGGAATTCGAAGCATCGTCCGGGACGATACCGAGATCGTGCGGACCCTGATGATGGGCGCCGATGTTTATGACGCGGCCGGCGGCAGGAAGATTCCGATCGGAGTCGGCAAGAACTCTGTGATCCGCGACGCCATCATCGACAAAAACGCCCGCATCGGCGCCAACGTCGAAATCGTAAATAAAAAGAAGCTGAAAGAGTTCGACGGCGGCAATTTCTTCGTCCGCGACGGAATCGTCATCATCCCCAAGAACGCCGAGATCGAAAGCGGCACGCGGATTTAGGGCGTTCTGCGTTCGATTTTGCGAGGATGGGAAGAATTCGCATTTGTCAAGGGCGGGACGCAGGAATGTGCCGCGCCCTTGCGGGCGCTCTCGATTTTTTTGGGGGGCTTGTACCCAGCCCTGACGGACTGGGCTAAAGACTGCCGGCCTTTCGGCCTCTTTTCGACCCTTCGGCTGAGCGAATCGCGCTACGCAGAACCCAGCACTCGGAACTCGGAACATTGAACTCGGAACGTCGATCAATGAACGCTTCGGCCGCGCGTTTCCCGTCTCTGTTTCAACTTCTCGAACGTCTTCTTTTCGAGATCGTCGATTCTCGCCCGGTCCTTTTCGACATCTGCGGGGGCCAGAAGTCTGCCCAGGAACTCGACATGGAAAGTCCAGGCCCTTTCCACTTTTCCGGTTTCCGGATTCGGGTACCAGCGTTGCTCCCACAGCTTCTTTGAATTCAGGCTCCAGTCGACGT